>NZ_JAHKEI010000004.1:0-115584 GCF_018790995.1 Gemella sp. zg-1178 | reverse complement strand
TTTTAAATAAAAAGAATTAGGATTATTTACTATTACAAATTTATAATATCCCATATTAGAAAAATTTAAAATAAAATATAATTTTTTTAAAAATTTAGAAGTATGTATTAACTTGAAATTTAATCTTATAAAATCTTCATTAATAGTAGCTAACTCTTGTAATATAATTTCTATTGAATCTTTATATAAAGATAAATTGTCTTTAACATAAATTTCATGTAGATTTTTTATGAAAATTTCTAAATTATCCCTAAGGTTTTTTATTTTTAAATTATTATATTTAGAATAAACTTTATTTAACTCTGTTAATATATCTTTAAAATATATTTCTTCTGCAAAAAGTTTTCTAATTTCTAATCCCATTATATGTTTATCGTCAAATATTAAATTACAATCTTCATATTCTTTTTCAATAATTAAATTTAATAAACTTTTATAGTTTGTAACTAAAAAAGACGTGCTTTTAGAAACTTCTAATGCTTTATTGTAATAGTAATTTTCTTTTTTATTTTTAGCTCTAAAATAATCAACTATTACTTTCTCATTATAATCTAAATTTAATTCTGATAAATCTCCCTGTTTTGTTTCTGCAATCCAAACTAATATTTTCATGTATAAAAGTTGATTAATATTAGTATTAAAATCATATTTTTTCTCTATATTATCCAAAAAATTCAAGTTAATATATTCTGAATAATTTTTAATTATTGTATATGAATTGCTATCTTTAATACATTTACTGATATATTTTTCTTCTGGAATAGATGTAATATAAAGATTTTTATTAGAAATATTATTACCACTTTTTATAATTATTTTTCTAAAGCTGATATTATTTACAATAAATAAATCTTCTTTATAATTATTGTCTATAAATATCCCCTTATAATTATTTATAAAAAAATACATATCATAAGAATAGTTTTTCAGCAAATCAATTATTTTTTGATAATTATTCATTGGGAATCTTGCTATTTTTTTTAATATCGTAAATAATAATTCATAAGTTACAAAAGCATCTGTATCTGCCCTATGATAATCTCCATTAGCATTTATTCCTAAATTTTCAGCCAACTCTGATAATTTATAGCTACTTAAGGATGGAAAAAATATTTTACATAAGTCTACCGTATCTATCATAGACTTAGGCTTGTAATATATATTCGCTTTTAAAAATTCTTCTTTTAAAATTGAATAATCTTGTAAAACTCCATGGCAAATTAAACTTGAATTTTTTAATTTGTCATATATTTCTTCTGCCAAATCAGAAAAGCTTTTTTGGTTTTCTAACATTTCATTAGTTATACCTGTTAAATTAACCAAAAAGGGAGATATTTCATTTTTAGGTTTAAAATAATAATTAAATTCACCTATAATTTTCAAATTTTTATCTAAATTTAAAATAGCTATTTGTATAATTTCTTTTTCTTCCGTAACTTCTATATCGACTACTGAAAAAGAAGTGTTTATCATAACTATAACCTCACTTCTTTTTTTATAAATTCTTTTATTTTTTCATTTTTATTTTCTAATATTCCATCAAGTATTGCATTTACTACTATCTTATTAATATCTTTTATCCACGAACCAGGTTTTTTATTTGGAAAAATTTGCATTATTTGTTTATTATCAATATCAATATCAGTAAATGACTTTATTGGTAAATTTATATTTAAAATATCTTCTTCTGTACAAAAATTATAAATTTTAATTATAAATAAAACATCTTCAATATTATTACTATAAAGTATATTTTTTAAAGGTGTATTTTCTTCAAACATTTCTTTAATAGTAATATAGTTTTTAATTTCCTTATACTCATCTTTAGATAATTTTAATTTTTTGACATCAGCAAATTCAATATTATTTTTATCTAACAAATAAAATATTGCCTGCTCAAATTTAAAACAACAAAAATCTGTATATTCTTTAACTTTATTGAAAAAAGGAATGTATTTATTTAATTCACTTTCTATAATAAGTTTCATAGCATGTTTATTTGCACATCCTTGAAATAATTTTTTAAATTCAGCAACTATACGCTCTATTGATATAAATTTTATTAATTCTTTATTTTTGCATATCGCTAAATATGTATCTTGGTCAATACTAAAATTTAATTTTGCAACAAATCTAAAAGCCCTTAACATTCTTAAAGCATCTTCATTAAATCTTTCATTTGCTTCATTAACAGTTCTTATTATTTTATTTGATAAATCAGATTTTCCGCTATACAAATCTAATAAATTTCCATTTTTATCCAGTGTCATTGCATTTATCGTGAAATCTCTGCGTTCTAAATCAGAAGGTAAACTTGTAATAAATTCTACATCTTCTGGAAATCTGTGCTGAATATAATTTTTTTCACTTCTAAATGTTGTTATTTCATATTGTTGCTTATTGAATATAACTGTAACTGTTCCGTGCTTTATACCCGTATCAAATGTTTTTGGAAAAATTAATTTTATTTCTTCTGGTTTTGCTGATGTTGTTATATCTATATCAGAAAATTTTTTACCCAATAGATAATCTCTAACGCAACCGCCTACAAAATATGCCAAGTAACCATGATTTTCTAAAATTTCTAAAATTGGTATTGCATTTGAAAAATTATCTTTAAAATTTTTATCCAAACACTCTTGCATATATTTCCTCTAAGCTAGATATATGATATTTATAATTAAAGCAATCTTCTAACTCTTCACTCGATAAATAAGACATTATTTCATTATCTTTTATTAGTAAATCTTTGAATAAAATTTTATTTTCCCAAGCATGCATTGCCTTAGGTTGCACAAGGTCATAGGCACTTTCTCTTGAAACTCCTTTTTCTATCAATTTAAGCATAATTCTTTGAGAAAATATTACGCCATAAGTTTTATTTATATTTTCTGCCATATTTTCTTCAAAAACTGTTAAATTACTTATTGTATTTATAAATCTTGTAAGTTGGTAATCCATAAGATTAGTTGCATCTGCTGAGATAATTCTTTCTGCTGAAGAATGAGAAATATCTCTTTCATGCCACAAAGCAATATTTTCAAATGAAGTAAGCATGTAACCTCTTAATACTCTAGCTAAACCTGACATATTTTCTGATGATATAGGATTTCTTTTGTGGGGCATTGCACTTGACCCTTTTTGCCCTTTTCTAAAAAATTCTTCGACTTCTCTAACTTCAGTTCTTTGCAAATGTCTTATTTCTACTGAAAATTTTTCTATACTACTAGCTATTAAAGCCAATGTAGAATAATAATGTGCATGTCTATCTCTTTGTAGTACCTGTGTAGAAATTTTACTAGAATTTATTCCAAGTTTTTCACAAACATAATCTTGTATATATGTCGGAATGTTGGCGTAAGTTCCAACAGCTCCAGATATTTTACCAGCTTCTACTTGTTTTGCTGCGATATTAAAACGTTCTAAATTTCTATTCATTTCTTCATACCACAAAGCCATTTTCAAACCGAAAGTTGTTATTTCTGCGTGAACACCATGAGTTCTACCCATCATAAATGTATTTTTATATTGATAAGATTTTTCTTTTAAAACCTCTATTAATTTTATTATTTTAGTTCTTATTATTTCATTTGCTTGTTTGTATAAATAACCGTAGGCAGTATCAACCACATCCGTAGAAGTTAGACCGTAATGAACCCATTTTTTTTCTTGACCTAAAGTTTCACTTGCTGCTCTTGTAAAAGCTATAACGTCATGTCTAGTTTCTCGTTCAATTTCGTATATTCTGTTAATATCAAAAGATGCTTTTTCACGTAATGTAGCAACATCTTCTTTGGGGATTTGTCCTAAGTGGCTCCACCCTTCACAAGCAAGTATTTCAACTTCTAACCAAGCCTTAAATTTATTTTCTTCTGACCAAATTTCTTGCATTTCTTTTGTAGAGTATCTTTCTATCATTTTAATTCTCCTTTTAAATCATCAATATACAAACTATTTTAACAGATATTTTCTTTTATTAAAACAAAAAATAAACAATTTAAGTATTTATTTTATTTTTCTATTTATATCGTACGAGTTTTATTTTGTGAATATTAAAGAATACCACTCATTATCACTTGTTTCTTCAAGTAATTTAAATCCTACCTCAAGTGCTTTTTTAATTAATTCTTCTTTCTTATCTTTGATAATTCCAGATGTTATAAAATATCCATCTTCTTTCAAAAGTTTATAAACGTCATTAAGCATTAATTCTATTATGTGGGCTAGAATGTTCGCCACTATAACATCATAACTTGCAGTTTCATTTTCTAGTAAATTAGCTGCTTCTACTTCTACCCTATCAGAAATATTATTTAAAGCAAAATTTTCTTTTGCAACATTCACAGCCATTTTATCTAAATCTACTGCCTTTAATTTTCCTTTTGTTAAATGGCTAGCTGCTATGGTTAATATTCCACTTCCACAACCAACATCTATTAAGTCATAATCATTTTTTACATACTTTTCTAAATTTTTTATACATAAAGATGTTGTTTCGTGTCCTCCAGTTCCAAATGCCATACCTGGATCAATATTTATAATAAATTTATTATCCGTATTTTTATATTCACGCCAAGTTGGAACTATTACAAAATTTTTTCCTATATCTAACACATCAAAATATTCTTTCCAAGAATTTTCCCAATCTGCATCTTGAATTATTTTAGTTTTAAAACTGTAAAAATTTCCAATATTTATAAATTCTGATAAATTGTTAATTTCTGTTTTTAAATTATTAAAAATTTCATCTGTAAAATTTAATTCATTTATATAGCCTTTGACAATAACTCCTTGACTAGTAAAATCTTTTTTCTCTACACCGACTATTGTTCCAAAATTATCATCTAAATTTTCTGATAAGATAGATGGGTCTTCTACATAAATACCAGTAGAATTATAATCTAATAAAATTGCTTCTATTATTTCGCTCGCTTCTTTTGTAGTATGTATACTAATTTCAATCCAATTCATTATAATTTTCTCCTAAACAAATAATATTAAAATTATAACATTAAATAGACTATTTTTCATAATATTATTTTAAATTCTTTTCATAGATTTAGATGTAATTTCATTATATAATTATATGTGAAAAAATTTTATTAATTTTAGGAGTTACTATTGAATAAAAAAAATTACGACTACATATTAAAAAGTAAATATTCTCCCAAAGGAGACCAAGTACAAGCAATAGAAAAATTAACAGCAGGAATTATTGATGGAGAAAAATATCAAACCTTACTAGGTGCAACTGGAACAGGAAAAACTTTTACCATATCCAATATTATTAAAAATACTGGCAAGCCAACTTTGGTTCTTGCCCATAATAAAACATTGGCTGGCCAACTCTATAACGAATTAAAAGCATTTTTCCCAGAAAATAGAGTTGAATATTTTGTTTCTTATTATGATTATTATCAGCCAGAAGCCTACGTTCCTTCAACTGACACTTATATAGAAAAAGATTCTTCAGTCAATGACGAAATAGATAAACTTAGACACAGTGCGACAGCTTCATTATTTGAAAGAAATGATGTAATAATTGTTGCAAGTGTTAGTTGCATATACGGTTTAGGTTCACCAGAGGAATATCAATCATTGCAACTTCATCTAAGAGTAGGAATGGAAATTTCAAGAAATAAAATATTAGAAAAATTAATTAGTATTCAATATATTAGAAACGACATAGATTTTTCTCGTGGTAATTTTAGGGTGCGTGGTGATGTTATAGAAATTTTTCCAGCTTCCAAAAGTGAAAATTCAATAAGAATAGAAATGTTTGGTGATGAAATAGATAGAATAAGAGAAATAGATTCACTAACAGGAGAAATTTTATATGAGATGGAATATGTAACAATTTTTCCTGCAAGTCATTTTATTGCTGGAGATGAAACTACCAAAGAAGCAATTAAAAGAATAAGAAAAGAGCTAGACGAGAGATTAAAAACATTAAAATTAGAAAATAAATTATTAGAATATCAACGTTTGGAACAAAGAACTAATTATGACTTAGAAATGTTAGAAGAAATGGGATTTTGTTCAGGTATCGAAAATTATTCACTTCATCTAACTTTAAGAGATATCGGTTCTACTCCCTACACTCTCTTAGATTATTTTCCTGATGATTGGTTATTAGTTATTGACGAATCGCACGTAACAATTCCTCAAGTTAGGGGTATGTACAACGGAGACCAAGCAAGAAAAAAAGTTTTGGTCGATTACGGTTTTAGATTACCATCTGCACTAGACAATAGACCCTTAAACTTTAAAGAATTTGAAAAAAAATTAAATCAAGTAATTTTTGTTTCTGCAACACCAGGAGATTATGAATTAGAAATAAGTAACAATATTGTTGAACAAATTATAAGACCGACTGGATTATTAGACCCGATTATAGAAATTCGTCCTGTAAGTAATCAAATCTTTGACCTAACTAAAGAAGCAGAAAAAATAATTAAAAATGGAGAGAAAATTTTAGTAACCACACTAACAAAAAAAATGGCAGAAGCCTTAACAGACTATTTAAAAGAAAATGGACTAAGAGTAAAATATTTGCATTCAGATATTAAAACATTAGAAAGAACAGAAATAATTAGAGATTTACGTTTAAATAAATTTGATATACTGATAGGAATAAATCTTTTAAGAGAAGGTTTGGACATTCCAGAAGTATCTTTGGTTGCAATACTAGATGCAGATAAAGAAGGATTTTTACGTGGCGACAAAGCTCTTCTCCAAACTATAGGACGAGCTGCAAGAAATTCTAACGGTCGAGTAATAATGTATGCAGATACTATTACTCGTAGTATGAATAAGGCAATCAAAGAAACTACAAGAAGAAGAGAAATACAAGAAGAATATAATAAAATTCATAATATTACTCCAAAAACAATTATAAAAGACATAAGTGATTCTATAGGAGTTAAAAAAGAAAAATACAATGACCTCGAAGAAAAAATTGATAAATCAAAAGATAAAACTACAATTTCTGACATTAAAAAATATTTAGAAGAATTAGAAAAAGAAATGTTTACTGCGGCTGGTAATTTTGAATTTGAAAAAGCTGCAGAAATTAGAGATAAAATATCAGAAACTAAAACTAAATATAGTATTGAATAATCTTATTATATGATATAATAACACTTACAACTATAAAAAATTAGGAGAATAAAATGAAAAAAGAAAATATAGCAATAATTTATGGTGGAAAAAGTGCAGAACATGAAGTTTCATTACTTACTGCAAAATCAATAATAAATGCAATTAATAAAGAAAAATATAATATTTCTCCAATATTTATTTCTTATTCAGGGCAATGGGCAAAAGGAAAAAATATTACTGAAGAAATTAAAGATGAAAAAACTTTAATATTTGATAATTTTAATGAAAATATTAGTGAACTACTATTTTATGAAAATAAGAAATATGAGGTTGTATTTCCTGTATTACATGGACCTAACGGAGAAGACGGAACTATACAAGGATTTTTAGAAATAATGGACCTTGCTTATGTTGGGAATAACGTTTTATCTTCAGCAACTGGCATGGATAAATCAATAATGAAAAAATTATTTGCTAGTGCCAACCTACCTCAACTTTCTTATTATGATTTTCTTGCAGTTGATTGGAAAAATAATAAAGAAGATATTTTAAATAAACTTGAAGATTTACTACCTTATCCTATGTATGTAAAACCAGCTAATCTAGGTTCGTCTGTAGGAATAAGTAAATGTAATAACAAAAATGAATTAATAGAAGGAATTAATTCTGCATTAAAATTTGATAGAAAAATAGTTGTTGAAGAAGGTCTTGTCGGAGCAAAAGAAATTGAAGTAGCTGTACTGGGTTATAAGGAAATAAAAGCAACAGAGCCAGGAGAAATAATAAATATATCAACAACTGAATTTTATGATTACGAAACTAAATATACAGACGGACAATCAAAAATGGAAATACCTGCACAAATTAACGAAGATTTTTATCCAATCTTTAAAGAAATGGCAGAAAAAGCATTTAGAGTTTTAGACTGTTCTGGACTTGCTCGTGCCGATTTCTTCTTAACAAAAGACAATAAAATATTTATAAATGAAGTTAATACTATGCCAGGCTTTACCCAATTTTCAATGTTTCCAGCACTATGGGCTAACATGGGAATTAAATATGCTGATTTAATAGAAGAAATTATAAAACTTGCAAAAGAAAGATATGAAGAAAGAAAAGAAATTCAAAACGAATGTAAGTAGGAAAAAATATGAATTATAGTCTTAACGAATTAAATACAATACTTAATTCAAATAAACTAAATATAAAAAATGATATTTTTATTAAAGGAATTGCCATTGACAGTAGAAAAGTACAAAAAGGAGATTTGTTTATTCCTTTTATTGGAGAAAATGTTGATGGACATGATTACATAGATACAGCATTTAAAAATGGTGCTAGTGCTTCTCTATCTATGAAAAAAAATATATCCACGAAAAATAATATTATTTTTGTTGAAGATAGTCTAGTAGCTATCCAAAAACTTGCAGAAAATTATTTAACAAAATTAAATGCGAAAGTTATAGCAATTACGGGTTCAAACGGAAAAACAACTACAAAAGATATAGTTTCAGAAATTCTATCATCTAAATATAAGGTTAACAAAACAAGTGGTAATTATAATAATGAATTAGGTCTGCCTCTAACTATTCTAGCAACACCAGAAGATACAGAAATATTAGTATTAGAAATGGGAGCAGATGGATTTGGACAATTAGAATTTTTATCTAAATTAACTCAACCTGATTTTGCTATAATAACAAATATTGGTGAAAGCCATATTGAATTTTTTAAAGATAGAAGCGGTATTGCAAGAGGAAAATTTGAAATTACTTCACATTTAAAAAAAGACGGTTTATTTATTTATAACGGTGATGAAGAGCTACTAAATAATATTGTAAAATCTAGTAAAATAAATTACATTTCTTGTGGTATAAACAGTAATAATAAAGTAATTTTAGAAAATTATACACAAGAAAATGATATTATAAGATTTAATATAAGTAATATAGATAGTGAATTAAAAACTAAATTAAAAGGAAAACATAATCTTTTAAATATTATGTATGCTAGTGTTATAGCTAAATCTTTAAATATTAGTGATGAAAATATAATTAAATCTATTGAAAATATAAAAACAATAACAAAAATGCGATTAGAAAACATAGATTATGGCAATAATTCTTTAATAATAAATGACGCATATAATGCCAGCCCTACTTCTATGAAAGCTGCAATAGATGTTTTAGAAGAAATAAACGGTTATTCTTACAAAACAACCGTATTAGGTGATATGTATGAACTAGGTAGTAACGAAATTAATTTTCACAAAGAAATAGGATTATATATTTCAAAAAATAAAAATACTACTATAAATAAAGTAATTTCTGTTGGGAAATTAGGAAAAAATATTACTGACACAATTGATAATAAAAATATAGAAATAAAAAGTTTTACAACTACTAAAGAAGTTGCTGAATACCTAAAAGAAAATAAGAAAACAAATGAAATTATTTTATTTAAGGCTAGTAGAGGAATGAAGTTAGAAACTGTAATAGAAGAAATAAAAAAATAGATTGATACTTATCAATCTATTTTTTATACTTTTGTTAGAAAAGAATTTTCAGATTTTTCAAAACCAATATTACTATAATAGTTAATTGCATTAGGAGCAGCTAATAATACTATCTTTGTATCTTTCATTAATTTATTTTTAACTTCTTCTATTAACTGTTTACCTATTCCCTTATTTTGATATTCAACATATACTGCTAAGTCAGAAATATAACAACAATAATAAAAATCTGTTACACATCTTACTATACCTACTAAATTTTGATTCAAATAAGCACCTATTAATAAATTAGAATTATCTAATATATTTTTTATTCTATTTTTATCATTTACTGGTAGTCTTTCTCTTAATGTTGACTTATTAAGAATTTCAATAAAATCTTCAACAGAAATTTTTTCGATTATTTTATAATTAACATTATTAATTACTTACCTCTTAACTTGTTTGCTATAAACTTATTAGCAGTTAATTCCACGTCATTATTTAATTCTAAAAATTCGTAAGTTCCATATTTATTGTCTAAAGCAGCTTTTATTAAATAATCTGTTACATTAGGATTTTTAGGTAGTATTGGACCATGAAGATAAGTTCCTATTAAATTATTATAAAGTAAGCCCTCTTTTTTGTCATGGTCATTATTTCCATAACCTACTATAACATTACCCAAGCTATTATAATTATGATATGTTCTTCCTCCGTGATTTTCAAAACCAACTATATCTCCAAACTTTTCAGATTCTAATAATATATTTCCAACAAGTCTTGGTTTATTTGCAAGAGATTCTGTATAAAAATCTAAAATATTTAATCCCGCTAACTTATTTCCATCAGCAGTTTTGTAATATTCACCTAAAAATTGATAACCTCCACATATAGTTAAGGCTGGTATACCATCTTCTATCGCTACTTTAAATTCATTTTTTATTTTTACAAATTGTTCAGTAGCAATAGATTGTTCCCTATCTGAACCACCACCAATAAAAAACATATCACAATTAGAAAGTTTTACTCCCCTCGTATCAGTAATATTTTCTACTTCTAAATTTATTCCACGCCACTCGCAACGTTTTTTTAATGAGATGACATTTCCTATATCTCCGTAAAGATTTAACTTGTCTGGCATAAAATGATATAATTTTAAGTTCATTATCTTACCTACTTTCTAATTCTTTTTGAGTTTCTACCAATGCGGTGTAATTAGGTATTACAATATTGTATTCACTATTGAGATTTTTTAATTTTTTAACAGCTAATTTAATATTTTCTTCTACAAAAATTTCTGTTTTTATATCAGCATATTTAATTCTTAAAGCCAAGTCTTTAGCCCTTTTACCAGCACAAATAATATTAGCAATATTTTGCTTTTTTAAAATTTCAAAATTTGAATCCCATATCCAAGAAATATCAAATCCATCTGCCCCATTATCATTTAATACAATAAGATAGTTTATAGCTGAATTTTTATTAATTGTATTTGCCATAGATAAAGATACATTCATACCTGCTGGATTTTTTGCTAGATTTATTAAAGTCATGGCTTCTTTGGAATTTTTTAAAATTTGCATTCTTCCGTTATTAGAAGAATAAGTTGAAATTCCTTTTTTTATTTCCTCTTCACTTAAACCTAAAACTTTTAGTGTTGCATAGGCTGAAATTAAATTATATATATTAAAATCTCCTAATTGATTAGTTGAAAATAGCCCTTCATTATTTATTGATAAATTTATAATCGGATTAACTTCTGCTAAAGTTACTTCGTAATCTGGCTCTACTCTTTTAAAAGAACAATTATCACAAGAATAATTACCTAATTGACTATAATTAATATGAGAATAATTTAACTTATTAGAACAAACAGGACAAAATTTTGATTCAGTAATTCCAATATCTTGAAATTTATATGCCCCATCTTTTATCCCAAAATAAACATTATTTTTCCCGTATTTTGATAATCTATTTACAAAAGGGTCATCGCTATTTAGAATTAACTGAATATCTTTGTCTTTAATTTCATCAGCTATTGTATTTATTAATGTATCAATTTCTCCAAATCTATCAATTTGGTCTCTAAAAAAATTATTAAATACAAATTTTGTAGGTATTATATAGTTCATTACTTTTTTTATTGAACCTTCGTCAATTTCAATAATGGCTATTTTTGTATCTGGTTTACTTTGAATTGCAAACGTAGATATTATGCCATCTAGCATATTTGCACCTTCAAAATTATTAATAATATTAAAGCCTGATTTTTTCAAAGTATGGCCTATTAAGTTAGAAGTAGTTGTTTTTCCGTTAGTTCCTGTAATAAATACTATTTCATTAAATTGATTTGATAGTTTATTTAATATATTTTTATCTAATTTTCTCAAAATTTTTCCAGGTAAATCCGTTCCTTTCTTACCAACAAGTATGCTAGAAAATCTTATTAATTTTGCTAATACACTATAAAATTTTATCATCTTAACTCCTTAATTAATTTTTACTAGAATCAAACATATATCCAGTTCCCCAAACCGTAACAATCATTTTTGAAACTGCAGGAGAGTATACATTAATTTTTTTTCTTATACGTTTTATATGAGTATCGACAGTTCTTAAATCGCCATAAGAATCATAATTCCATACTGCTTTTAATAATTCAGTTCTGCTATGTACTTTATCGGGATATTTAGATAAAAATATTAATAGTTCAAATTCTTTTGGAGTTAAATTTATTTCATAACCTGAAACAAAAACTTTATGAGAATTAACATCAATTATTAATTCATTAAATACCAATACATCTTTAACACTAAATTCTGGCATATAAAAAACACTTTTTTTCGTTCTTTGTAAAATTGCCTTAACTCTCAAAACTACTTCTCTTGGACTAAAGGGTTTAATAACATAGTCATCTGCCCCCATTTCAAAACCGTCAACCCTACTTTGTTCGTCTCCCTTGGCAGAAATTATTATAATTGGTGTAGCCTTAGTAGTTCTTACTTCTCTTAATATTTTTATTCCATTTAATTTTGGTAAATGAATATCTAACAGAATACAAGAGTAATCAACATTTTTTAATTTTTCCAAACCCACTTGTCCATCACAGGCTTCGTCGACTATGTACCCCTCTCTTTCCAGGTACATTGTTAAAAGTTTTCTTATTCTTTCTTCATCATCTATTACAAGTATTTTTTCTGACATATATTAGTTCTCCAAATTCAAAAAATTATCCGTTTTTAGCTTTATTTATTAGTGATTTTACTTCATGAATAGTTAATGGACGATATTCTCCTATTTTAAGTCCCTCTAAATTTAAGCCCTCTATTGCTACCCTTTTAAGTTTGATTACTTCATAACCTAAAGCTTCAAACATTTTTCTAACTTGTCTATTTTTACCTTCAAAAATAGTTACTTGAATAAGTGTATTGCTAGACTTGTTCTTATTTTTTACAATACTTACTTTGGCAGGAGATGTTTTATAATTATCTATTCTAACTCCAGATTTTAAAATTTTTATATGTTTTTCGTCTATTGAACCCTTAATTTTAGCAATATAGGTTTTACTAATCTTGTGTTTAGGATGTGTAATTAAGTTTGTAAATTCTCCATCATTAGTCATAAGTAAAAGACCTGAAGTATCATAATCTAATCTTCCAACAGGAAAAACTCTCTCTGAAACATTTGTGAAAAAATCTTTTACACATTTTCTATCTTTTTCATCAAACATTGAAGTTATAACTTTTTCTGGTTTGTAAAATAAATAATATCTTTTATTTTCTTTCAGCAGCCTAATTCCTTCAACAATTATTATATCGCTAGAACTAGCTTTAGTCCCAAGTTCTCTAACAACTTGTCCGTTAACTGTAACTTTACCATCTTTTATTAATTCTTCAGCCTTTCTTCTAGATGTATAACCAGAAGCCGCTATTAATTTCTGTAATCTTTCTTCCATTTTTTCCTCCTACTATTAAAATTATAATTTCTCATTTATATTTTCTTATATTTTAGGTAATTCTTCTATTTTTTCTAAACCAAATATATCTAAAAATAAGTCAGTCGTTTCATATAATTTTGGTTTTCCAATTTTATCTAAAGTCTTGTTTGAAAAAATAAGTTCTTTTTCCAATAAATTATAGAGCATGCTATCACTATTAACTCCTCTTATTTCATCTATTTGAGCTTTAGAAATAGGTTGATTATAAGCAATTATTGCTAGTGTTTCCAAAGCGGCTTTTGACAATTTAACTAAATTTTTAGAAGACAATTTTTCTTTTATGAATTTATAAATATTATCCTTAACCAACATTTTATAAACACCACCAAATTTTTTTATGACAAAAACTTTGGAATTTTTATTGTATTCATTAAGAAATATATTTAAAATATTTTCTGCTTCATTTAAAGTAATATCAGAGAAAATTGAATAATATTCTATGGATATCCCTTCATCGCCTTTTATAAAAAATAAGCCTTCTAATATTTCTTTTGTATTATCTAATAACATAAATTTATTTTTACTAAATATCTTTAGCCGCGATATATAGTTTTTCTCCTAACTCATTACAAATAATTAACTGTTCTCTTAACATATCTAAAATACAAATAAAAGCTGCGACTAATTCATCTCTAGTTTGAAAATTCAAAATAAATTTTTCAAATTCAAATTTACTATCGTAAGATTTTATTTTGAAAATTATTTCTTCTCTAATTTTTTCTATGGATATTTCTTTCCTATAACGTATATTTTCTTCTAATTTTCTTAATTTATTGGAATTTTCTAAGATGTTTTTAAAGGCTACATATAGCTTTTTAGCAGGCATATTCATTAATTTGGAATCTAACAAGATTTCTTCATTTTCTTTTTCTCCAAAATTATTTCTTATTTCCTGCATTTCAGATAAAATACTTTGAATTTCCTTGTAATTCTTATAATCTACAAGTTTCGTTACTAATTCTTCTTCAATATAGTCGGCTTCTTCATCTTTGGGTAGTAAACTTTTACTTTTAATAAGTATTAGTGTTGACGCCATAACAATATAATCTTCAGCATTTTCTAATGAAATTTCGTCTAATTGCTTAATATATTCTAAATAACTATCTGTCAATTTTTCTATGGGTATATTATGAATATCTATCTCCATCTTTTCAATAAGGTGAAGCAGTAAATCCATTGGTCCTTGGAAAACTTCTAATTCTACATTGTACATTAAATATATTTCCTAACTATTAATTCTATTTCTAGGATGATTTTTTATAATTTTATTTATCTTTGAACTTTTATTCATACTATCTAAATAATTTTTTAAACTTTGAATTGTGCTTAATCCCAAAAGTTCCCTTACTTCGTCTATTGATATGCCATCTTCTAGTAAATGAACTGCCAAGGAATTTCTAAAAGTTGTTGGATTAAGGTCTTTTGTAATTGAAATATCTTCCGCTCTTCTCTTGAAAATTTTCCAAAATCCCTGTCTTGTTAATTTATCTCCTTTTGAAGAAACAAATAAATATTCCATACTATCAAATTTTTTATTACATTCAAAAATATATTTATGCAAAGAGTTTATAGTTTCTTTATTAAGTGGTACAGTATGAATAATATCTTTTTGTCCCTTATATTTTAAATAGCCTATTGATAAATTTACATCTTCATACTTTAAATTTATACAATCTGTTGGTTTTATTCCTATTGCATAAACCAATTCAAAAATTGCCTTATCTCGTAATTCAATAAAAGTATTTCCCTTAAAATTCAGAATTTCACTTATTTCTTCCCTAGAAAATATCACTATTTCTTCTTCAAGTAAATTATTTTTTTTTACTGGTAAGTCAATCTTTATCTTATTTGCAACAAGATTTTCTTCGAATAAAAATTTATTAAACATATTTATAGATGAAACTATTCTTGAAATTGTTGAAATTGAATAATTTTCTTTTTTTAAAAATAATAAGTATTTTTTTACGTCTTCGCTATTTGTTGTAAAATTTTCCAGTATTTTTTTTAATGAATAATTATTTAATTTTGTAATATCCAATATATAAGAGTTTATAGTATTTTTAGACAAGGACTTATTTTCTAAATATGTTCTAAATCTATCGATTATTTTTACAGTCATTAGACCTCCAATTATTAATTTTTATTAAAAATATACTTATCGTGTATGGTTGAAATAAAAAGATTAAATAATAATATCAATATTGTTAATAGTATTGCCCTATGCCCAAAGATATTAGAAAAAATTCCTCCTACTATTACTCCAGAAAAGAAAAACAATATTATTACAAAATACAATATTGATTTATTTCTACTAGCTAATTCTTTTTTATAAAAATATCTAAACAAATGTTCACTAGCCGACCTTAAATTTCCAGTACAGAAAATACTAGCAAAGGGTATTTTATTTACAGTTCTAAAACTATCATACTGCATGGCACAAACAAATGAAATAATAAGTGGTCTTATATCAAAAACAATAATATTAGGTACTAAATATACAATAACTAATAATATGGTCTGAATGATTAAGGATAAATTAAGATACCTAGCAATAGATAAATTTGAATATTTTGTTACAATATATTCATTAAAAATAACACCCATAATAAAAAATAAAACTGGTGGTACATAGTTAAAAGAGGCTAAAAAATCTCCTTTTGCAATTTCTAAACCTATAAATATTAAATTTCCTGTTTGAGCATTAGCAAATATTCCCTTTGAATTTATAAAAGTATAAGCGTCAAAAAAACCTCCAACAAATGTTAATAATAATGCTACCAATATTTGTTCATTACTGGGTAAGTTTTTATTTAAAATAATTAAATTTTTTATTTGCATAATAGATTATTGACCTTAGTCAAAAATAACCTCCCATTCATCAACATTTTTATAACATTCAAAACACATTTCTATCTGCTCTTTTGTTGTTCTATTTTGTGAAAGTTCAGGTAATTCATTTAACGAAAAAAATCCAACAGATTCTGTTTCTGTATTTTCTAAAAAATTATGACTTAAATAATCACATAAAACAAAAATTTTCATCATTCCCAAAGGAAATGAATATTCATGATGCTTATTATAATTTAATAGAGCTATAACTTTTATAGGATTTACTACTGAACCAGCTTCTTCATAAGATTCCTTAATTATATTTTCCCTTAATGTTTTATTTACATCTTGGTAGCCGCCAGGTAAAGCCCACTTTCCATCTATTTTTTCTTTAACTAAAAGTATCTTATAATCTTTTATTATAACTGCCCTATTTTCTATTTTAGGAGTTTGATACCCTACTTCATTTGCAAAAAAATTTTTTACTTTTTTTATTGGAAGTTTATATTTATAACTTATCATTTCACAAGCTATTTCTCTAATTCTTTCTGCTCTTTCAATATCAAACTGATTTTTACTATATGCTAGAGTATTTTGTGCTAAAAACTGTAATTCTGTCGCCCAAGAAACTAGCAAATCTGATTTGTATATTTTAATAACATCTTCTAAAAACTTTATACATATAGAATTTTTAATGTCTAAAAATTCATAATCATTCAATATTAGAAATACACTTTGACAATTACTTGTTATTTTATCTTTATTTGCAGTTAAATATAGAGTATTTTTTATGGGGCTATCAATCCTATCTATATAATCAAAATTAATATTATTTTCTAAATAAAGATTTTTTATATTGTTGTCAATTATATCTTTTAATTCAATATCTATTAATAATTTTTTAAACATTAACTAACACCCTACTATAAAATTAATATAATATATATTTTACATTTTTTTATAATTTATGTAAACTCTAAACTATTTTTAAATAAAATAAAAAACGAGATTAATTCTCGTTTTATTAGAATGTTTTAACAGATGTAAATGGATAATATCTTAGCATAACTTTTCCTACGATAGTGTCTTTTTTAACAAAACCAAATGACCTACTATCTGTGCTGTTTGGTCTATTATCTCCCATAACAAAATATGAACCTTCTGGAACAGTTTTTGATTTCGTGCTTATTAAGTATTCAATATTAAAATCTAGCGTAAGATTCACATTCTTAGAATTAGATTTTAACTCTGATTTTTTTTTCTCCAAATATGGTTCTTCAAATTTTTCACCATTAATGTACAAAACATCATCTATAACTTCTACGGTATCTCCAGGAATACCAATTATTCTTTTTATATAATCATCTGTTTCATTAGCGTGAAAGACTATTACATCTCCTCTTTCATAATTTTTACTAACTTTATTTATAAGCACTTTATCACTATCTGCGAATGTGTAATCCATAGAATGCCCTTTTACTGTATAAGGTGCTGCTGCGTAAGTTGTAATTGCAAAATATAGGGATAAAGATACAATTACAACTAAAATCCACTCTAATATTTCTTTTAAAAATTTCACTGTCATTCCTCTTTTATATAAAATTTTACTTTCTAATTATACCACAGTATATAAATTATTACTACACATTTAAGTATTTTTTTAAATCATCCATAATATTTTCAGTATCAGAAAAACCTAAATTATAAATTTTAGTAATTTTTTCTACATCTTTTTCCAACCTTTTTACTTTTAAGTCATAAGAGGGTCTTATTACAAATATTTCCTTGTTTTTTTCTAATTCTTCTATCTTATCTAGTGAATTATTATATACTTTAGCTCTGTTAAAAATAGTTTCAGCTAATTTTCCATATTTCTTTTCTGCAATTTTAAAAAGTATTGGATTTTTTTTAGTAGATTTTCTATATTCATGTGGTCTTGTTAAAACTACAATAATTTTATCATAACCCATTTCTAACATTTTATTTATAGGGATACTATCAGCTATTCCGCCATCTAAATATTTTTTACCATTTATCTCAACTACTTGTGAGAAAAAAGGAAGGGCAGAACTTGCTCTAAAGACTTCCATTTGCTTAAAAACATCTTTTATTTTTATATATTCAGCTTCGCAAGTTTCGATATTTGTAACAGTAGCAAAAAAATCAATATTAGAATCTGCAAATTTTTCTTGATTAAAAACATCTAATTTTTGAGGTATAGTATAATATGCAAATTCTTTATTCACTATATTTCCAGTTTTAATAAAAGATTTTAAACCCATATACATAGGATGTTTTATGTATTTTGTATTGTAATTTAAGGCTCTTCCCCTCTGCTTAGAAACGTAATTGACACCAAAAAGTGAACCTGCAGACACACCTATAATGCCATCAACTTTTATATTATTATCTAAAAAAGAATCTAAAACACCAGCAGTATACATGCCTCTCATTGCTCCGCCTTCTAATAATAATCCTACTTTCATAATAATCCTTTAAAAAATAATTTTAAAGATTATTCTAACACAAAAAAATTTTTTATGTAAGAAAAAAATATTTCTTAAATATAAATTTTCTTTATATTAATAAAAAAATAAATAAAACAAAAGTTTTATTTATTTTGCATTCTCTTTCCTCTTTTATCAAAAAATTTTTTATCACTATATTTTTTAGTGTATTTTTTATTATCATTCTTTTTAGATTTTTTGTATGAAGAATTAAATTTTTTATTTTTTTGTGATTTTTTAATTAAAGGTTTTTCATAAGATAATTCAATATCTATATCTTTTTTATCGTTTAATAATTTATTTAGTAAAGTTGTTATAATTTTTTCTGAATTTCTTTCAGCAACTAATTTATTAGCTAAACTTGCTAAACTTGATGTATCTTTTTCTAAATCAACAAGAATTTCATCAAATAATCTATTGTGACGTGATTTTTTAATTTCATCTTTTGTAAATGGACGTAACATTTTTAATCTTTCGCCTTTCATATCTTCTATATCACGAAGATATGGCATTTCAACAGGATTTATAAATGTTACTGAAACACCAGATTTTCCTGCTCGTCCAGTACGCCCTATTCTGTGTGTATAACTTTCTGTATCTTGGGGAACATCAAAATTATAGACATGGGTAACATCCATTATATCAATTCCTCTTGCAGCGACATCAGTAGCAACAAGTATTTGCAGAGAATTATTTTTAAATTTTTTTAAAATTTCTAATCTCTTTGATTGAGTTATATCACCATGCAAGCCTTCTGCTAAATATCCCTTAGCAATAAGGGCACTTGATAGTTCATCTACTCTTTTTTTAGTTCTACCGAACACTATTGCAAGATTAGGATTATGAACATCTAAAAAACCTACTAATGTTGATAATTTTTCATTATCTTTTACTATGGTTGCAAATTCTTCTATATCTGGATTTAATTCTTCTAGGCTCATTGTTTTTATCAATTTATAATTATTCATAAATTGTTTTGATAATTCTTTTATAGCATCAGGCATGGTTGCAGAAAATAATAGTGTTTGATGGTTAGTAGAAATTTTTGATAATATGTACTTAACATCATCAATAAATCCCATGTTCAACATTTCATCAGCTTCATCTAAAACTAAGTGAGTTAGGTTGAGTAATTTTAAAGTCTTTCTGTTTATGTGGTCTATAATTCTTCCCGGTGTACCTACAAGAATTTGCGGAGAATTTTTAATATCTTTAATCTGTCTTTCGATACTTGTTCCTCCAAATATTATAGAAATTTTCAATTTTTTATTTTTTGACATTAATCTTAATTGTTCACCAACTTGTTGAGCAAGTTCTCTTGTAGGTGTTAGAATTAATGCTTGAATATCCTTATTGTTTTTGATAGTTTCTATTATAGGTATTCCAAAAGCTCCTGTTTTCCCAGAACCTGTTTGTGCTTGTGCCAAAACATCTATTCCAGATAAGACATAGGGAATTGTTTCTGTCTGTATTCCTGTTGGCTCTAAAAAACCCATATCTAGTAAAGAACTTATAGTTTCATTACTAATTCCTAAATCTTCAAATTTTGTCATCTATTTCTCCTTAGTTTCTTTTAATTCTGTACATATGTATTAATATAACTTTATAAGTATACATTATATTAATATATTTGTCACACAATATGGATATTAAAGCAAAAATCAAGTGTTAAAATTACAATATAATTTTCAATACAGCAATAAAATATTTTATTTTTAATCATTATATATAAGTATTCTAAAATAAAAATTTAAATACTAATTTTTTATAATAATAGATAAATAGATTTTTTCTTAAATAAAATATTTCAAAAATATTTATTTTTTTGAATAGTTTTATTTATAAACTATTTCTGCTTTTAATAACAAGAAACAGCAAATTAAAATTTACTGTTTCTTAAATTACTATATTAAATTAGATAAAATATTATTTATAAAACTACCTTCTTCCATTTTCTAATTTTTGTTCTAAAAGTCCCAAAAGGTGCAACAGTATTTACATGAATAAACTTATACACCTCCCACGTAGCTGTTTTTGTAGCTTCATCAGCCCACTTTCTCATATGGGGTTTAAATAATTCTTCATCACTTAAAGAATTAATCATTGCATAAATAGAATTAACATTTTCATTTAATTTATCTTTTAACTCCTGCAAAGATAAATGAGCATAAGTTTCGTTAAACCATTGATACAATTCACCAAGTTGATTCCATTTGAATTTATCAGAAGGTGTTTTTACTTTAAGTCCCTTTCTTTCATCTTCTTCCCATTTTAAAATTAGACTTGTCCAGCCAACTTGATAAGCAAGATTTTCTGCTGGCGTTCTATCTACTTCATAAACTCTCTTATCCTTTAAACTTTCTGGAATATTATCAAATTCTGAAATATACTTTTCAAATTTTTTATTTATTTCTGCTATAAGTTCTTCTTTATCTTTATATACTCGCAAAAAATCATCTCCAAAACTTCTAATTTTAATTTTACAATTACAATATTATAACATATTTAATTTTAGTTTGATATTTTAACTAGTTCAACTTTTCTTTTCTTGCTTAATATTTTTTATAAATTTTTAATTTGTTAAACTTATTTTATCTGAAATTTTAGAATAAAAATTATTTTATATTTTCTTAAATAAAATAAAAAGACAACCTTGCTGTTGTCTTTTTATTTTGTTATTAAATTATAGAAAGAAAATTTTCCTACATTATAGGTTTTAAAAATTCAGACCATGACTCATAATTTCCTATATTTTTCGCCTTGTCTGAATTTAACCATTCAACTAGCAGAGTATCATCTTCTGTAACATTTATTTTTTCTTTATCTACTTTGACGATATATACTAAGCCTATATGCACCTTACCTACTTCTTCTTTATCGTCATTTATTAAACCGATAAATTCTATATTATCTAACACTTCTTGAAAATCTATTCCAATTTCTTCTTCAACTTCTCTTGATGCATTTATTTTTAAAATTTCATCAATATTTTTTTCAGCAACATTATTCATATGCCCACCAATTCCAACTGATGATTTACCGTGTAGTCTTGCTTCTCCTCCACCAATAAGCCTAGTATAGACGAGAACATTACCTGTTTTTTTATCTTTAACCAAAGTATAACTAATTAATTGTTTATATGAAGGGTCTTCTTCCATATCTCCACGTCTTTTTACTTGATAATTAGAAAATGTTTTTCTTATATTGCTAACTTTCTCATCAGATTTTGGTATAAATCCATAAAAGTTATTTTTTTCATTATCAAAAATAATATTTCTTTCTACAACTAATATTTGTTCATCCCACTTACTCATTACTATCATCCCCTATTCCTTTTAAAGTTTCTTCATTTTCTTTATAAAATAATCCGTATATATATTTTTCTGGGTCAAATTCTTCTAAATCGTCAATATTTTCTCCTAAACCTACAAGTTTAACAGGAATATTTAACTCTTTCTTTATAGCGATAACTATACCACCCTTAGCAGTTCCATCAAGTTTTGTTAAAATTACCCCAGTAACATCACTTACTTCTTTAAAAGTTTTTGCTTGTAAAATTCCGTTTTGCCCAGTTGTTGCATCTATCGTTAATAAAACTTCATGTGGAGCATTAGGAATTTCTTTTTTAATAACTCTGACAATTTTTTCTAATTCTTTCATAAGATGTTCTTTATTTTGCAATCTTCCAGCAGTATCACATAATAAAACATCATAATTTTTTGCTTTTGCTGATTGAATAGCATCAAATATTACAGAGGCTGCATCAGCTCCTTCATGAGATTTTATAATATCAGCTCCACTTCTTTTTGCCCAAACATCTAATTGGTCTATCGCCCCTGCCCTAAATGTATCTCCTGCGGCAATTAAAACTTTTTTACCTGACTTTTTAAAATTGTAAGCCAGCTTCCCAATAGAAGTTGTTTTACCAACACCATTAACTCCTACAAAAAGATAAACTGATAATTTATCTTCATTATTAGTTTTCAATTCAACCTTAGTAGTTCCATCCATATAAATTTCTACTAATTTTTCTACAATCATATCTTGTAATTGAGCTGGTTCTTTTAAGTTTTGACGTTTAGATTCTATTTTTAAATAGTCTACTAAATCTAAAACAGTATTATAACTAACATCTGATTGAATTAATAATTCCTCTAACTCTTCAAAAAATTCTTCATTAATTTCTCTATAAGAACTTATTAAAATATTTAAAGCATTGGAAAAATTATCCCTTGATTTTTTTAAACCTTTTTTAAATTTTTCTGTTATTAATTGACTTTCGACTAACTCTTCATATTCATCTAAAGAAATTAGTTCTTCTGTTAATTCTTCTCTTTTAGAAAATTTTTCTTTTAATTTTTGAAAAAAACTACTCACTTACATAATCCTCCTTTAATATATTATCTAAATCAAGTGGCAATAAATAACTTATTCCCTTTTCTTGCATAGTTACTCCGTATAATTTATTCATTGCTTCCATAGTTCCTCTTCTATGGGTAATAACTAAAAATTGATTTTTTTCTGAATACAATTCTAAAAATTTTGCAAATCTATTAACATTAACATCGTCTAAAGCTGCTTCAACCTCATCTAGTATGACAAAAGGAGAATGTTTTATTTCTAATATTGCAAAAAGTAAACTTATAGCCGTTAATGCTTTTTCTCCTCCTGATAAAAGAGATAGTTTTTGAAGTTTTTTCCCTGGAGGGCTTGCTTCTATATTTATTCCAGTATCTAAGATGTTATTCGGCTCTTCTAATATTATCTTGGCATTTCCCCCCTTGAATAAAGCACTATATATTCTATTAAAATTATTTGCAACCTTATTAAATGTATCTAAAAATCTGTCCTCTACCTCTTTATCAATTTCTTTAATAGTAGATTTTAATTTTTCTTTAGAATTAATTAAATCTGTTATTTCTGAATTATAGAAATTATATCTATCTGAAACTTCAGCAAATTCTTCTATTGCATTCATATTAACATTACCTAAGCTAGAAATTTCTGCTTTTATTTTTTTTACATCTTCCTTGTAGCTAGAAAATTCTTTAGAGCTTATATTTGTTAATAATTCTTCAGATTTTTCATAAGTTACACTATAATTATTACTCAAATACTCTATTATTTCATCTAATTTAACTTCTAATTTTGTTGCTTTTAAATTAGTTTTTTCTAAATTTTTATTATATTCTTTTAGTTCTACCAATTTGTTTTTATATTGATTATTCAATAAATTATCTTCTGAATATAACTCTTCTCTTTTATGTTTTAATAAGTCTATATCCTTATGTATTAAGTCTAAATTTTCTTGAATTTTCTTAATTTGAAGTTTATAACTTTCTTCATCATCACTAGATAATTTTTCATTTTCTATATTCTTTTCTTCATAATTTATTTTTAAAATTTGAGAATTAATATAATCTAAATCTGTTTTTGTATCTTCTAAAATATATTTTTTATTTTTAATATTTTCTGCAATTTTTGACTTTTCAATATTTAGTTCATTTAAAGTATTTTTACTATCTTCTTCATTCTTAGAAACTAATATTTTTTTATTGTTTTCTTCATTAATTTTATCATCAATTTCTGCTAAAGATTTTTTTATTGCTAATATTTCTTCAGCAATTTTTTCTTCGTTTAAATTATTATTATTTAGTTTATTTATATCATCTAATTTTAAATTTTCTATTTCAATAGCTGATTTTATATTATCTATACTTTCTAATAATAAATTATTTTTAAGACTTAATTCTTTAATTTCTATTTCTAATTTTGAACGAATAGTTACATTATTTTCAATTTTTTTACTAAATTTTATTAGATTATAATCACAAAGTTCTAAATCCTTATTAAAACTCTGTACTCTGTTTTCTATTTGTAATATTTTTTTATTCAAATCTTCAATTTCAGATTTATTTTTTATTATTGAATTGTTATTTTTAAATATTGCTCCCCCTGTTATTGAACCGCCACTATTAATAACTTGACCATCTAAGGTAACTATTCTATATTTATAACTTATTTTTTTTGCTATTTTGTTACCATTTAATAAGTTATCTACTATAATAACATTACCTAACATATAAGAAATTATATTACTATATGCTTTTTCATAACTTAGTAAATTAGAGGCAATATCAATAAATCCATTTTCAGTAGAAATTTTTGAATAGATATCACTATCTATAAATTTCTTTTTTATACTATTTATAGGTAAAAATGTCGCCCTCCCCTTAGAATTATTTTTCAAGTGTTCAATACATTTTTTAGCGACATCTTCATTATCAACAATAATATTTTGCTGAGAAGTTGACAGGGCAGTATCTAATGCTATGGTGTATTTATTATCAAACCTAATTATATCAGCTATCGTATTATGAACACCTACTATATTACTTTTATTTTTTAATATTTCCTTAACGCCAACATTATAATTATTCAAATTATTATTTTGATTATCTAAAAAGTTTTTCTTATGAGTTAAATTAGTTAGTATTTCTTTTTCCCTATAAATATTTTTTACCAACTCGTCTTTATTTGCTAATTCTAGCTTATATTCAGAATTACAATTACTTATTTTTATATCTAAAGCAGTAAATTCTTTATTTTTTAATAACAAGTCCTCATTAATATTATTTAATTTATTCTTTTCATCAAGTAATTTATTTTCAAGTATATATATTTCTGAATTTATTTTATTGATATTTTGCTTGTTATTATCCTCTACTTTTTTAGAAAATTCTAAATCATTGCGTAATTTTCCTTCTAAACTAATTAACTTAAAATATTCATCTTTTAAATTTTCAATATTATTTTCTATATCAGATACTGATAAATTTGATTTTTCAGCAAGTAAAATTTTAAGTTTAGAAGATACTTCAGCAAGATTATTTTTTAAAATATTAATTTCTTCTTCTAAATTATTAATTTTTTCTTCAATAATATTTTTTCGTGAAAATAATTCATCTCTTTCCTTATTTATCTTTAATAATAAATTACTCTTATTATTTGCTCTTTCTTTATGAAGATTTAACAAAGAATTAAATTGTTCTACTTCCTTAATTAATTCTACTTCTTTTTCTTTTTTTTCAGTATAATCCTTATCTAAAGAAACTTGATTTTTTTTTATATCAGAAACATTTTTCTCTAAAGATTTTATATCTTCTTCTAAAGTATATATATTTTTAAGATATAAATCAGCCTTACTTTTCAAATCTTCTAATTCTAATTTATAATTTTTAGCATTTAGTGCATTAACTATTATATCTTTTTTTCGTAATTCGTCTTTTAGTTTTGTATACTTTTCAGTAAGTTCTTTTTGTTCATAAAGAACATTGTAACGTTCCTTAATTTCTATAAAAATATCATTCAGTCTTTTTATATTATCTTCAGTTTTTTCTAGTTTTAAATTTGTTTCCTTTTTTTTATTCTTATACTTTAAAACACCAGCAGCCTCTTCAATAATTATTCTTCTGTCTTGAGGTTTTGATGATAATATACTTTCAACTTTACCTTGTGTAATTATACTGTAACTCTCTTTATTAATTCCTAAATCAAAATATATATCCGTAATTTCTTTTAATTTAGATTTTTTTCCGTTAATTAAGTATTCACTATCACCATTTCTATATAAACGTCTAGTTATTGTTTTATCTTCTTTATTTACAGAAAAAGTTATAGATACTTCAGCAAAATTTTTCTCTCTTTTTTCTTGAGTTCCAGAAAAGATAACATCTTTCATGCTACCACCTCTGAGATTTTTGGCTGATTGTTCTCCTAAAACCCATCTGATAGCATCAATGATATTACTTTTACCAGAGCCATTTGGACCTACTATTCCTATTAAATTACTATCAATTTTGAAAATAGATTTAGACCTAAAAGACTTAAATCCATTAATTTCAATACTTTTTAAATTCATTAATTCACCTTTTAAATAAAATTAAGTTTTTGTAAAGCTAATTTCGCTGCAATTTGTTCAGACTCTTTTTTTGTTTTAGCTGTGCCTTCCCCAAATTTTTTCTCGTCTATGTATATTGCACTAACAAAAATCTTTTCGTGAGAAGGACCAATGGAAGAAATAAGTTTATACTCTATAACTCCTAATTTTTCCTTACTTATATACTCTTGTAAGATTGTTTTATAATCAATAAACGTGCTATAATCTTCGTCTTGTATTTCTTTAAACAATGTTTTACTCAAGAAATTTTTTACACTTTCTAAACCTTTATCAAGATAAAGTGCACCAAGAAATGATTCAAATATATCTGCTAGCAAAGCTGGTCTATTTCTTCCACCAATTTTTTCTTCACCCTTGCCTAGAATAATATATTTGTCAAATCCTAATTTTTTAGCTTGTTTTACTAATGATGGCTCACAAACTACCGAAGCCCTTATTTTTGTTAATTGCCCCTCTGAAAAATTCGGGAATTTTATATATAAATACTCACTGACACTTATTTCTAAAGTTGCATCACCTAAAAATTCTAGTCTTTCATAACTATCATGTTTGAGTAAATTTTTTTGTTCATTTATATACGAAGAATGGGTAAATGCCATTTCATAATTTTTATTATAATTAATCTTCATATCATAAATTTTATTTAGTTCATTAATTAATTCATTGATTCTATTCATTTTTTCTCCTTAAAGCACCTTTATTGATTATAACATAAACACTAATTATAAGCGATACAGGATATTAAAAAAGTTCTAACTTAGATAACTAAATTAGAACTAGATAAATTCAAAAATGGGGCGGCTGACGGGAATCGAACCCGCGTATGTCGGAACCACAATCCGATGCGTTAACCACTTCGCCACAGCCGCCATAAATAAAAAAAGAAATTATAATGGCGGTCCCGACGGGAATCGAACCCGCGATCTCCTGCGTGACAGGCAGGCGTGATAACCGCTACACCACGGGACCAAAACGATATTATAATCTCTAAAAAATTCAAATGGTGACCCGTACGGGATTCGAACCCGTGTTACCGCCGTGAAAGGGCGGTGTCTTAACCACTTGACCAACGGGCCAAAATAACGGAGCAGGAGGGATTTGAACCCTCGCGCCGGTTTCCCGACCTACACCCTTAGCAGGGGCGCCTCTTCAGCCTCTTGAGTACTACTCCAAGCTCCACAGGCAGGACTCGAACCTGCGACCCTCTGATTAACAGTCAGATGCTACTACCAACTGAGCTACTGTGGAATATAACGTTCAACAGAACATTTATAATTATACAAATTTTATATCCGAATGTCAATAGTAAAATTAATTAATATTTCAATTTATATAAATTTTTATTATTTAATATTTGTTCCTTTATTTTTTCAAGATTTTCATTTTTAATATAATATATTTCAATATTTTCTTTTAAAGTTTTTATATCAATATTTGAATATCCAAATTTTCTAATTATAGGTCCTTTATTTATATCCACACTCTGAATAATATTATAGGGTATAAATATTTTTGATTTAATAAAAACACCTGATACAATTATAATTCCCTCATTAGATATTGTATAAGAATAAATTTTACAAAAAACATTAGTTTCTATTAAGATATATGCTATTATTAATAAATTTAACACAAAATAAATTATCAAAAAATTTTTAAAATTTATTACTGAAATTTTGTTAGAAATTATCAAATATGTAAAAACACTAAAAATTATTAAAGAATATACAGCAAGAGGTATAAAATTACCTATTCTTATAACTTTTAAACTTTCTTTATCAAGTTCTATATTTTGTTTTTTAAATATTTCTTTCATAACTACTCCTTTTCTAAATAGGTCTTAACCTTATCGACAAAATTTTCTTCATAATAGGGTAATATCAAGTCAGAATTTTTACCGATAGAATTTATAACTATATGACATAATTTTTTCTTTTTCAAAAACACATTACTTTTTATTGAAATACTACCTACCTTAATGGACTTTAAATAATCTATTCTTTTATTAAAATAAAAAGTATCTTTTTTTATAATCATATTTTCTGACAAACTTATGGCAAGATTTTTAACATTATACTTGTAAGTTCCTATGGCAAAAACTACTAGAATTAAAAAAGCAAAATGGCTTATAAAATATATTGAAAAAACAGAAAGTTTCCATTTTTCTATTGGTAAAACAAGCAAGCAAATATTAATTAAAACTAAAACAGTAAAGCAACCAATTATTCTCCAACGTAAAATAATTTTCTTAGCCCTAGCAGGTGTTTTTTCATAATTTTCTTTTTCATAATTAGCAGTATCTAAGTATAAAACTTCTTTTAAAAAATTATCAATAAATTCTTTTTTAGCTATAGGAATTAATATTATATTGTTTTTATTTTTAGATATATCATCAATTACATTACTTGCAGTAGTAACTATTTCCAAACTTGCTAACTTGAATAACCTAGATTTATAACTTTCTATTATCGAAATTTTTTGTATCCTTTCTTTTTTAATAACTAAAGCATTTTTATTTACTAAACCGTATTTTAAAATAAGTTTATCCTCTTTATTTTGTAAAGTGAATCCATAAAATTTAATCATTGCTAATAAAAATGAAATGATAAAAATAATAAATAAAATAAGGAACAAGGCAGATATAAAAGATATAATATCTATAGGATAACCCTCACCTTTAGAAAGTAAATAATTCTTTAAATTAAAATCAAAAAAATCTTTAAAAAAGTCTGCAATTTTATCTAAAAAAGTCATAATTATAAGAATTGTTGCTATTATCTTAGATTCTAATAAACCTAAAAGAAATAAATTTTTTAATGTTAGTTTAAAAGTTGCATCATCTTTTGCTAATAAATTATCTTCTGATGGCAATTTATTTACATTATGTATAAGACTATTTGCTTCGTTTCTTGTAATAGGAGATAATTTAACATTTTCATTCAAAATATTAATATCTAAAGATACTAAACCAAATAATTGATATAAAATATTAGCTGAAGAATCTATATTTTGAATATTTGAAAATTGTATTATTTTTATTTCTTTTTTTATAAAACCATGATTATATATCAAAGAATCTTCTTTTAACTCATAAAAAGTATTAACATAACTTAAAATTTGATAGGCCAAATTTATTAACCCAAATAATAGTAACATAAGCAAAAATTCTTTTGAACTTTTAGTATTTTTAATATTAAATAAGAATAGTATTAACAGCTTATAATTTGAAAAAAATCTAAAAAGAATATAAAAAGGACTTAATTTTATTTTCTTATTCTTCATAATTTTCCTCCTTTATAATATTTTTATTAATATAATTTTTTATAATTTCTTCAATTTGATATATCTTGGTTTCTTCCACATAAATACTTGTTGTGTCAGATGAAGATGATATTGATAATTTATATAAAGAAAAATATTTCATAATAAAACCTTGTCTTATTTCATAACATAAAATATTTTTAGTAGGTATTATATCCTTTTTAAAATAAAATGTATAAAATCTATTTATATTATTAATAATTTCTATATCACTTAAAGTTATATATGTATTTTCTTGATATTTTTTAAAGAAAATTTGATAAAAAATAATATTAAATATCATAATACAAAATAAAACGATGAAAAATAACAATATATATAAGTAAAAATTAAAAATTTTAACAAATAAAAATGATATAAAAAAAATAATTAAAGAATTAATTATACCTTTTAATAACTTATATTTTCTAATATTCGGTAAATTATACTTCATAAACCTTCCTCCTTATGAATTAAAATTTTATATTAAATTTAAGTCTTTCTCTCTTTTTATATAAGTATCATAGCCATGTCCTGGATAAACTTTTTTATTTCCATCTAACTTAAATAATACATTATGTATAGAATTTTTTAACTCCTTATAATCTGAACCAGGTAAATCGTATCTACCATAACCGCTCATAAATAAAGCATCTCCTACTACAACAAAATCTCCAAAGTCAAATGACAGTCCTCCTGGCGAATGCCCTGGTGTAGGTAAAACTTTAAATGTCATACCTGCTAAAGTATATTCTTTGTAATTTTCAAATTCAAATTCTGCTGGGAAAGTTTTAATACCATTTTCTATACCCGCAACAGAAGATAAATTTAATTCTGGAGAAGAAAGCCAATCACTTTCTTTTGGTGAAATGTAGACCGGAATTTTATAATATTTTCTACATTCATCTAGTCCAGCTATGTGGTCAAAATGTGCGTGTGTTAAAATAATAGCTTCTACATTCAAAAATAATCTATCTATTTCTTTTTTTATTTTTTTAAAACCATACCCTGGGTCTACAATTATTGCCCTCTCATCTTTATGAATGATATAACAATTTTCATCAATCATATCCATTACTAATCGTTCAACTTTTATATTGTTCATGTTACCTCCAAATGTAAAAAATTTTTTCAATATAATTATAGCACAAAAAAAAATTACTTAAAATAAATTTATTAATTTTAAGTAATTCTTGTATATTTAACTTCTATTATTATTTACATTTAAAATTATCAAGATAAATCTCATTAATTCCATTAATGCAACAACTGCAACTGCAACATAAGTTAGGGCTGCTGCTGTAAGAACTTTCTTACAGTGTCTGTGTTCTTGACTGTTTACTATTCCTAAATCAACTACTTGCTCCAAAGCTCTTTTTGAAGCATCAAATTCTACTGGTAAAGTTACAATTTGAAACAGAACCGCAAACAACATAAATAGAACACCAATCCATGCTATATAAATACCTAAGCCTCCTGTCATAAAGTAAGTCAAACCTAGACCTACCATTATTAAAATCATAGATAAATTACTTCCTAAATTTGCAATAGGTACAAGTGAATGTCTTAATCTCATAGGCTTATAGTCTGCAACCTTATCTTGAATAACATGTCCAATTTCGTGTGCTGCTATGGCGACAGAAGCCACCGTTGGTTGTGAATATACTATCGGAGATAATACAACTAAGTTTTCTTTAGGATTATAGTGGTCTGATAGTTCAACTTCTCCCCTAACAACTTTAACGTCTGTTATTCCATTAGCTTTTAATATTACTTCTGCTACTTCTTTTCCTGTAAGTCCAGATAAAGTTTTTACTGTTTTGTATCTACTATATGTGCTTTTAACCTTCATTTGTGCCCAAAGTGGAATTATCATAAGTAAAGCAAAATAAAGTAAATAAGTTCCTGATATTCCATACATTCCAAATCCATAAATATTTGGCATAATTCATACCTCCTATGAATAAAATTATGAATAGATTATAACACATTCTTTATTTATTTTCTAGTTTTTAAACTTTAGCTAATATCTTTTATTCTTCAGAATATTTAGCTTTTCTTGCCATCTTTTCTCTGACAGCTTTATCAAGTTCTTTTTTCCTTAATCTAATAGATTCTGGAGTAACTTCTAAATATTCATCATCATTTAAGTATTCTAAACTTTCTTCTAAAGTCATTATTTTTGCTTTTTTCAATGTTACAGTTTGGTCTTTTGTTGATGAACGAACATTAGTTTGTGCTTTTGCTTTTGTGATATTTACTGTTAAATCATTTTCTCTATTATTTTCACCAACAATCATACCACCATAAACATCTGTTCCTGGTTCAACAAATACAATACCCCTATCTTCTAAACTTGATATTGAATAAGCTGTAGTCTGACCGTTTTCAAGGGCAACTAATACTCCATTTCTTCTACCACCGACACGCACTTTTTGCATAGGCTGATAAGAATCAAATGTATGATTTAAAATACCATATCCTTTAGTTAAAGACATAAATTCTGTTCTATATCCTATTAATCCCCTTGCTGGAACATTAAATATAAGTCTTGTTTGTCCATTTCCGTCTGATTGCATATCAACCATATCACCTTTACGCTGACCGATAGATTCTATTACAGCTCCAACACAATCTTCAGGAGTATCTATTTGTACTCTTTCGATAGGTTCGCAATCAACGCCGTCAATATTTTTTATTATTACTTCGGGCTTAGAAACTTGCAATTCAAAACCTTCTCTTCTCATATTTTCTATTAATATTGACAAATGCAATTCTCCACGTCCACTAACAACCCAAGAATCACTACTTGCTTGTTCTACTCTTAAAGAAACATCAGTTTCTAACTGTTGCATTAATCTATCTTCAATTTTTCTTGCAGTTACCCATTTTCCTTCTTTTCCTGCAAATGGTGAATTATTTACTAAAAATGTCATCTGCAATGTCGGTTCGTCTATGTACAGAACTGGCAAAGGCTCTTGACAATCAATAGAGCAAACTGTTTCCCCAACATTAATATCATCCATACCGCTAACTGCAACTATATCTCCTGCTTTAGATGTTTGTATTTCTTCACGTTTCAAACCAAAATATCCAAATATTTTTGTAACTCGGAAATTCTTAACTGTTCCGTCTAATTTTATCAGTGTAACAGAGTCCCCTAGACTCATTTGTCCTCTAAATACACGACCTATTCCGATACGTCCAACATAATCATTATAATCTAATAGGGCTGTTTGAAATTGTAAAGGTTCTTCATGATTGTCTACTGGTGCTGGGACATATTTTAAAATTGTTTCATACAGACACTTCATGTTGCTATCTTGTTTACTTGGGTCGCTATCTAAAGAAGCAGTTCCATTAATTGCTGAAGCATAGACAACTGGAAATTCTAATTGGTCATCATCTGCTCCTAATTCAATAAATAAATCTATTACTTCGTCCACCACTTCTTCTGGACGAGCTGAATCTTTATCAATTTTATTAACAACAACTATTGGTTTTAAGTGTTGTTGCAAAGCTTTTTTTAATACAAATCTTGTTTGTGGCATTGTTCCTTCATAAGCATCTACTACCAAAAGGACACCATCAACCATTTTCATTATTCTTTCTACTTCTCCACCAAAATCGGCATGTCCTGGAGTATCTAGTATATTAATTCTTTTTCCGTCATAATCAATAGCAGTATTTTTTGCTAATATTGTTATACCACGTTCTCTTTCTAAATCATTAGAATCCATTGCTCTTTCTTCTACATGTTCATTAGAACGAAATATACCCGATTGTTTTAACAATTCATCAACAAGAGTTGTTTTACCGTGGTCAACATGGGCAATAATAGCTATATTTCTAATATCTTCTCTAAATTTTTTAGACATTAATCTTCTCCTTAAAGTTTACTAACCAAACAATATTAACATAGTTATTTAATAATGTAAATATATAATTATAAAATAAATAAGCTGGGTAAATACCAGCTTATTTACTACACCAACGTATTGGTTTTACTTTTTTGCTAATTTTGCTATCTCCACTATTACATCAGAAGCTTTTTTCATATGTTCTAAACAAGAAAATTCATATTGTCCGTGGAAATTTTCTCCTCCAACAAAAATATTAGGAGTTGGAATACCCATATATGATATTTTAGAACCGTCTGTTCCCCCACGAATTGGTATAATTATCGGAGTAATATCTAAATTTCTCATTGCTAGTTCAGCTTTATTTACTGAACGTTTATCACTTTTTATTATATCTCCCATATTGTAATACTGGTCAAAAAGGTCGTACTCTACTACATCGTCATATTTTTCATTAATTTTTTTAGCAACTTCTTTACAAAACTCTTTTCTCTTATTGAAATTTTCTTTGTTAAAATCTCTGATTATATAAGTTAAACTAGCTTCTTCGATTCTTGCTTCCATGTTGTGTAATAAATAAAAACCTTCATAACCTGAAGTATGTTCTGGGACTTCTTTTTCTGGGAACATTGCTGCTAACTCAACTGCTATTGTATTAGCATTTTTCATTTTATCTTTTGCTGTTCCAGGATGAACACTTACACCTTTTATTTTATAAGTTATTTGAGCAGCATTAAAACTTTCAAACTGTAATTCTCCCAAAACACTACCGTCCATAGTGTATGCATAGTCAGTTGCAAAGTGTTTTGCATCAAAATTATCAGCCCCTCTGCCTATCTCTTCATCAGGACCAAATGCTATTCTTATATCGCCATGTTCTATTTCTGGGTGTTCTAGTAAATATTTAATAGCTTCTACTATTTCAACAAGACCTGCCTTATCATCTGCTCCTAAAAGCGTTGTCCCGTCTGTTGTAATCAAGGTTTGTCCAGCATAATTTAATAAATTCGGAAAATCTTTTACTGACATAATGATATTTTCTTCTTTATTTAATATAATATCTTTTCCGTCATAATTTTCTATAACGTTTGGTTTAATTCCAACAGAATTAAAATCGGCAGTATCAACATGAGCAATAAATCCTATTTTGTCGTAAGGTTTATCTGTATTAGCTGGTAGCGTCGCAGTTAAAAAACAATTTTCGTCGTTTAAATATATATCTGCTAAACCTAATTCTTCTAGTTCTTTTTGAAGCATTTTTAAAAAATCTTTTTGTTGCGGTGTAGATGGTATTGTGAAATTTTTAGCATCAGACCTAGTTTCAAATTTTACATAATTTAAAAATCTATTTAACATAGTTTCATATTTCATATTTTTATCCTCTGTAATATTCATTAAATTTTTCTATATAGTTTTTAGTAAATTCTCTTATAGAAACTTTATTTTCTTTTCTATCATTATAACTCTCACAAACAAATTTTTCAAGTTTCGTTTCATATTCTACATCTTCTAGTTTAGAAAATTCTTTAATATCTTTTCTTATAGAAAAAGTTGCAAAAGAAATTCCTACTAATCTATTTTTTCTTTCTTCTGCATTGTAGGCTGTTACTTCTCCAAAAACTTCAACACTTTTGTTACCTACTCTTGTTACATAAGATTCTATTTTTAATAATTCATTATTTTGTACAGGTTCTATGAATTGATAAGTATCTATACTTGCTGTTACAAATAATGTTTTAGAATATTTTCTTATAGTCATTCCCATAACTTCATCTAACCAAAAAAGAATTTGACCTCCGAATAAAGTGTTATGCCTATTCAAATGTTTTTTATAAACTGTATAATTACTTATTATTCTTGTATCACTTATTTTCATTATAACTCCTTTATTATTTATAATTACTCTATTGAATATAATAAATCAAGAACTGTTTTTTCTACTAAAGATATTTTACTTTCAGCAGATTTTTTGTCGTTTCCTTTTGTATATATATATAATTTTATTTTTGGTTCTGTTCCACTTGGTCTTAGGGTGTACCAAGTTTCATCAGAGTAATAAAATTTTACAGCATTAGTTTTTTCAATATCTATTGATATTTCTTTTCCACTTGCAATGTTATATTCTTTTTCTTCTAAATAATCTGTTACAGAAACTATATTAGCTCCAGAAATTTCACGAGCATAAATATTTCTTATTTCGGTCATCATACGACTTATTCTTTTAGCACCAGCTACACCTTCTAAAGTAACTGATATTGTTTTATCTAAATAGTATCCATATTTTTCATAAAATTCTTCAATTACATCAATTAATGTTTTCCCTTGTAATTTGTAGTATGCTACTGCTTCTACAAGCATCATTGCTATGGTAACACCATCTTTATCACGAACAAAAGTTCCTACATTATAACCTATACTTTCTTCATAACCCATGACATAATTTTTTTCTTTTGTTATATCAAACTTATTAGGTAGGGCGGCTATATTTTTAAAACCTGTTAAAACATCTACAACTTCTATTCCGTATTCTTTACAAAGTTGTTCTATCATCTTAGAAGTAACTATTGATTTTACAATTACAGGATTTTTTGGTAGTTTGTCTTTTTTATGTAAATTTTCAACTACATATTGAACTAAAATTGCTCCAGTTTGATTTCCATTAAGAGCAACTATTTCTCCATTATGTAATACTTCTACTGCAAGTCTATCGCAGTCTGGGTCAGTGGCAATAAGAATATCAGCATTAACTTTTTTAGCTAATTTTTCACTATATTCAAATGCTGTTAAATCTTCAGGGTTAGGATATTCTATTGTTGGAAATGTCCCATCAGCTTCTTTTTGTTCTTCTACAACATGAACATTTTTAAAATTTCTTCTTTCTAAAACTGTAGTTACTGCCTTATATCCTGCTCCATTTAATGGCGTGTAGACTACACTAATATTTTTATCAACATTATCGTCATTAATAGATTGGGATAAAACTTCTTTATAGAACTCTTCGTCTATTTCTTCTCCAACATAAACTAACAATCCTTGTTTTATAGCTTCTTCTTCAGAAATATTTACATATTCTTCAAATATATCCATTTCATTGATATATTCTAATACTTTATCGCTTATATTTGATTTTATTTGAGAACCTTCTTCCCAATAAACTTTATAGCCATTATATTCTTTAGGATTATGGCTGGCTGTTATATTTATTCCACTAGCAGTTTTTAAATAACGAATTGCATAAGATAATTCTGGGGTCGGTCTTAAATCTTCAAAAAGATAGGATTTAATTCCATTACTTGCCATTACTAAGGCTGATAATTTGGCAAATTCTTTAGAAAATAACCTACAATCATGGGCTATAACTATTCCTTTTTCTTGTAAGCCACTGTTAATTATAGTTTTTGCCGTTGCTTTTGTTGCTCTAGCAATTACAAATCTATTCATTCTATTTGTTCCCATGCCTACTTTACCACGCAAACCAGCAGTGCCAAACTCTAACTCTTTATAAAATCTATCTTCTTTTTCAGTTTCATTATCAGAAATAGATAGTAATTGTTTTTTTTCTTCATTTGTTAGTGCATCACTATTTATCCACTGTTCAAATAATTTATTAAACATTATATTGTTACCTTTCTTAAATATTATGCTAACTCTAAAGCTATTTCCATCATTTTAGTAAAAGCAGTTTGACGTTCTTCTGGTGTAGTTTCTTCTCCAGTAACTAAAGAATCACTAACTGTCAAAATAGTTAAAGCATTAACTCCAGCGGCCATAGCTGTTGCATATAGGGCTGTACTTTCCATTTCAACACCAAGAAGCCCCATCTTCATCCAATTTTTCATAGCGTCTGGGTCTGCATTGTAAAATACATCGCTAGATAAAATATTTCCTACATGAACATTTACATCTTTTTCTTTAGCAATATTATGTGCTTTAGATAACAAATCAAATGATGAGTGTAAACTTAATTGACCAGGCAATCTATATTGATCTGTAAAGTTAGTTGTTGTTGATGATGCCATACCTAAAATAATATCATATATTTTTACATTCTCTTGAAGAGAACCACAAGTTCCTATTCTAATTAAATTTTTAACTCCAAAAAAGTGAATTAATTCGTAAGAGTAAATACCTATACTTCCTGGTCCCATTCCTGTTCCCATTACAGATATTTTTTTGCCTTTGTATTTTCCTGTATATCCAAGCATACCTCTCACTTCATTAAAGCAAACAGGCTCTTCTAAAAATTTTTCAGCTATAAATTTTGCTCTAAGTGGGTCGCCAGGTAATAGTATAGTTTCTGCAATCTCTACACCATTTGGTTTAATGTGAGGTGTTTGTAAATTTTTCATCATTATTATTCTCCTGAAAATATTTTATATTTTTTAATTATACATTTTTTTTTAGTATCTAACAAGTATATTATTAATATAAAAAATCTCAAAATTATCTTTAAATTTTGAGATTATTTATAATTTATTGAGTTGGCGTTGTCTTTACTTGATATTTTAAATTTTTTGAAATTAAATCTGCCATAGCAGTAACACCTTCTTCTCTAAGATGAACATTATCAGGTCTAAAATATTCAGGATGATTTTTTGATTTTTTATTCCAATCTATTAAATTAAAATTTTCATATTTTGTTTTAGATTCTTCTAAAAGTTTATTATTTCCTTCTTCCCAAGCTCTAGGAACATTTATATTTACAAAATAAACATCAGATTTTTCAAAAGTTTTAATTAAACTTTCAATATGTTTTTCTGTTATAGTTCCATTAGTACCTAATATGAATATTACAGCTGCATTCTTATCATTATAATTTTCATATTTTTTTGCTACTTCAACAGCCTCTGCACCTTGTCTACTTATTCTACCGTCTATAACTATTTCTGGATATCTTGTTGTCATCTCTTCCCCAATATTAACAGCAAGAGAGTCACCTATTAATAAGATTTTATTGTAGAATGTTTCTTCAGAATTAGCATCATTAGATTTATCTTCTTTTTTATTATTATCTTTATTGTAGTTATTATTTTCTGCATTGTTTGTAACAAATGAACTAGATAATTCTACACTATTATCATTTGCAAATTTTGTAGAAATATAAGGAAATGCCTTACCGAACAAGCCCATAACTAGTAAGATAATTATTAATGAACTTGTTAATAAAGCAGATATTTTTATGTTTTTTGACAAGTTGGAAATTTTTTTGAATATATTTTTTAAATAATTGGCAAATCCAAAATATCTTATCGGTGTTTCTAAAAATTTATAACTTATCCAAGATACTAGAAATATCAATACTAATCTAGCTAAATTAAAAAATAAATTTGGATTTCCAGATTCGGAAGCAGGTCTTGTCAAGATAATTATTGGAAAATGCCACAAGTATAAACTATAAGAAAATCTTCCAATATATACTAAGGGTTTAAATGACATTATTTTTGAAATATAGGTATTTTGATGTCCCGTGCTTATTAAAATAATCAAAAACAAGCAAGAAAATAAGAAAAATCCACCGTAATATAAAAATTTACTGTATTCTGATACATAAAACATTGATATTATAAAAATTAAAATGGAAACTAGCGAAATTAATGTGTAATTTTTATTTTCTTGTAAAGTTACTTTTTCTGTCAATTTTGAAAGTGGAAAATAAATTGCTCCTAAAACTCCCACTAAAAGCCCAAAAGCTCTAGTATCAGTACCATAATAAACACGATTTATATTGTCTATATCAAATAAAATTATATGAGTAATTAATGACAATAAGCTCATAAAAATTATTGAATAAAAAAATATATTCTTGTTTTTAAATTTACTTGATATTTTTTGCAATATAATAAATATTAAAGGAAATATCATATAAAATTGTTCTTCTATTGCTAAAGACCATAAATGTTTATATGGACTTATAGAATAAAAAGAATCAAAATAATCTAATTTATGAAACATATACCACCAATTACTAGAATAAATATAACCGAATATTGCATCGAGATAACTTTTTTCCAGAATATATTTATTGAACAAAACCATAATAATTAATATTATACTTATCATTAAATATACAGCAGGTAATAGTCTTCTTGCTCTTCTTATATAAAATTTTGAAAGTGATATTTTTCCTGTTTCTGAATACTCTTGCATAATTAACGAACTAATTAAATATCCAGATAGTACAAAAAACAAGTCTACTCCTAAAAAACCACCTGGCAAATGATTAGGCATCATGTGATAAATTATTACCGAAATTACTGCCAAGGCTCTCAAGGAATCTATACTTGGTAAATATCTATGTTTTTTCATACATTACCTCACTAATCTTTAATCATTGATAAGGACACCCTTCCTCTTTCTTTGTCAATATCAATAACATAAACTTCAACAATTTTTCCTACATTTAAAACTTCTAGTGGATTTTTTACAAAACTTTTACTGATTTTTGAAATATGAACCATTGCGTCTTGTTTTAGACCAATGTCAACAAAAGCTCCAAATTGAGTAATATTTCTTATTGTTCCACTTAATTTGTCGCCTATTTTAAGGTCTTCAATAGTTAAAATATCTGATTTTAATAATGGTTTTTCAAAAGCATCACGAATATCTCTCATCGGTTGTTTTAATTCTTTAACTATATCAAACAAAGTTTCATAACCACAACCTAATTCTAAGGATACCTTATTCAAATCTAAGTTATCTAATTTTTGACTTAATTCTTTAGTTCCAATATTTTTTAATTCAATTCCATAACTATTTATTATTTTTTCTGCAATGTGGTAACTTTCAGGGTGAATACCAGTAGAATCTAAAATATTATCACCATCAACTATTCTAAAAAATCCTACACATTGTTCGTAAGTTTTTTCACCTAGTCTTGAAACTTTAGAAATTTCTTTTATAGAAGTAATTTTCCCATTTTCTTTTCGATATTTTACAATATTTTTAGCTATCTGTCTATTTATTCCAGACACATAAGATAAAAGAGGAACAGAAGCTGTGTTTACATCTACTCCAATATTATTAACCACAGTTTCTACAACAAAATCTAATTCTTTTCCCAAATATTTTTGATTAATATCATGTTGATACTGACCAACTCCTATTGATTTAGGGTCTATTTTTACTAACTCACTTAAGGGGTCTTGTATTCTTCTTGCTATTGATACTGCACTTCTTTCTTCAACATTAAAATCTGGAAATTCATCTCTAGCAATTTCACTTGCAGAATATACACTAGCTCCAGCTTCATTAACTATACAAAATTCTATTTTTAATTTGTTATCTCTCAAAGTATTATAAACAAAAGTTTCAGTTTCTCTTGATGCTGTTCCATTACCTATGGCAATTAAATTTATTTTATTTTTAGTAATTATATCAATTAATATTTTTTCAGCTTCTTTTTGTTTTTCTAAATTTGCTGGTTTGTGAGGATATATCACATTTTTACTAATAAAATTTCCATATTCATCAACCGCAGCTATTTTACAACCTGTTCTAAAAGCAGGGTCAATACCTAAAACTCTTTTATCTTTTAATGGCACTTGTAATAAAAGTTGTTTTAAATTTTCGGAAAAAATTATTACTGCTTCTTCTTCAGCTTTTTTCGTCAAATCACTTCTAAGTTCTCTTTCGATTGATGGAAATATTAGACGTTTATAAGAATCTTCTATACAAGTTAATAAAATTTCCTTAATTTCTGTATCTTTATTTTTTATAATATCTCTTAAAATATAAGTACATAATATTTCTTTGTCATTATCTATACTTACTTTTATTATATCTTCTTTTTCTGCCCTATTTACTGCTAATATTCTGTGAGAAACTATTTTTGAAACTGGTTCAGTATAATCATAATAATTTATATAAACTTTATTTTCATCTTTTTCTTCAGAATTTTTTTTGACTTTAGTTATTAATTTTCCGAATTTACGAGTGTTTTCTAAGATATATTCCCTATATTTCGCATTATCAGAAATATTTTCAGCTATAATATCTAAAGCGTAATTTATTGCTTCCTCTTCATTATAAACTTCTTTTTCTTCATTAATATATTTACTAGCTTCTTTATTCAATACTATTTTAGTTTTTGGTAATGTTAGTATAAATTTAGCTAACTCTTCTAGTCCTTTTTCTTTTGCTATCCTTGCTTTTGTTCTCTTTTTTTCTTTGAAAGGTCTATACAAATCTTCTACACGTTGTAATTTTTCTTGAAGATTAATTGTCTTTTCTAACTCTTCTGTCAATAAACCTTTTTCTTCTATCAATCTAATAACTTCTTTTTTTCTGTTTTCTAGCGTTTGTAAATAATTATATTCATCTTGTATTTGCTTTATTGCTACTTCATCTAAAGAATTTGTCATTTCTTTTCTGTATCTAGCTATAAAAGCAATAGTATTACCTGCTTCTAACATATCAAGAACATTAATAACATATTTTTTATCAACTTTTAATTTAGCAGCTAAATTTTTTATTATGCTTTCTTGCATTTTATATCTCCACTTCTTTATTAGCTATAAAATATTTTCTTGGAACTCTCGAACCTATAACACAAAAAATTTCATAGTGAATAGTATTTTGATGATTAGCAAATTCTTCAACATCTAAAGTTTGATTATTATGAGAACCATAGAACAATACTTCATCTCCCACTGAAACTTTTTTAGGACATCTAACCATTAATTGATCCATACATACTCTACCAACAATTTGGCATAAATTACCATTTATCATTACAGACCAACCTTGTGCCCTTCTAAGTAAACCATCCCTATAACCTATTGGTATAGTAGCTATAAATTCTTCTTCAGAGCTTTCATATGTACAACCATAACCTACTTTTGTATGTGGAGCTATTTTTTTAACATGAATAACTCTACTAATAAGTGAAGACACATTTTTTAATTTTACGTTAGAAATTTTTTTAATTTCTTCACTTGGATATTGCCCAAAAATAGATATTCCTACTCTTGCCAAATTAAAATTATAATCATTTTTTACATATCTAAGTGTTGCTGCAGAATTTTCTTGATGAATATATTTTGCTTTTAAACTTATATTTGATACTAAAGAATTAAATTTTTCTCTTTGCTTAATATCATAATCAATATTACTGTCATCAGAGTTTGCATAGTGGCTAAAAATTCCTTCTAATTCTATTCTACCATCCTGTAATAAATTATTTATTTCAATAGCTTCTTCTTCAGTAGTTATACCTATCCTAGACATACCGCTATCTATTTTTAAATGTAATTTAAGTTTTTTTGAAATATCATCTAAATATAAAATAACTTCTTTTAACCAATCTACTGATGGACAGCAAAGTGATATATTTTTATCAGTTGCATATTTTATATTTTGTGGATTTATTACCCCTAAAACTAAAATTAAAGGTTCATCACCAACATTTTTTCTCAATTCTATGGCTTCTTCTAGTGTAGTAACTGCAAAATATTTTACTCCATTATCATACAGATATTTACCTACTTGTTTAGCACCTAGACCATAAGCATCAGCTTTTATAACTGCCATAATTTCTTTGTTATCAAATAATTTTTTTATTTCATTATAATTAAATAATATATTATCTAAATCTACTTTTAAATATGTTGGTCTATCCTGTATCATTTTATTCATCCTCTTTCTCTAATAAGACAAAAGCAACTACATTATCTTTATTATGACTAATCGTAAGATGTACAACAAAATTTTTATATTCAATCATTGGTTTTCCTAAAATATCTTTTTTTACTTCAACGTCTTTAAAAGAAAAATATTTAGAAATTCCAACACCCAATGCTTTACTCATAGCTTCTTTAACTGCATATCTACTTGCTAAAAATTCTGCTTTTCTCCTAGAATTATTTATACTATTAAATTCTTCTATTTCAGATTGTGTATAAATTTTTTCTATATAATTTTTTTTATCAAAAAATTCATAAAATCTTTCTATGCTTTCTATATCAGTTCCTATCCCGTATATCATAAATTATACCTCAAATAATAATTTTATCATAATAACTTAAACTAATTTTATCAAAAAATAAACAAAGCACTAATAGTGCCTTGCTTATTTTACTCGACAACTTTATTAATTGTAGATAATACTTTGTCAATATTTAATTTTTTTACAGCTGAAAATGGAATTATATCTATATTATTTGTTAAATCTAAAAATTTTGTAATTTTGTTTTTATTTTTTAATAATTCATTTTTAGAAATTTTATCTGTTTTTGTTAATATTATAACAAATGGTATTTGATAATAATTCAAAAATTCATTCATCATTATATCATCTTCAGATGGAGTATGTCTGCTATCCAATAAATGTAAGACAAATTGTAAATTACCCCTATTAACAAAATACTCTACTATCATATCATATAATTTCTCTTTTTCTTTTTTTGATAGTTTTGCATAACCATAACCAGGAACATCTACTAAAACAAGTTTTTTATCTATATCAAAAAAATTCAATGTTCTTGTCTTACCCGGTTTTGCTGAAACACGAGCATAGTTTTTCCTATTTAAAATAGTATTTATAAAAGAAGACTTGCCAACATTTGACCTACCACACATAGCTACTTCTGGAAGAACATATTCTGGATACTGTTTTTTAGAAACGGCACTAATTATTAATTCAACATTATTTATATTAAATTTTAGCATCTAATCTCCTTTTTAAAAACTATTTCAAAAACTTCAGAAATATTTTTAACAAAATAAATATTTAGGTTTTCTTTTATTTCTGAGGGTATGTCGCTTAAATCTCCCTTATTTTTAAAAGGTAAAATAATAGTATTGATACCCATTTTCTCAGAACTAAGAACTTTTTCTTTAACTCCACCTATTGGCAAAACTTTACCATGAAGAGTAATTTCTCCAGTCATAGCAATATCGTTATTAACTCTTTTATTGGTTAAAGTAGAATATAATGAAGTTGTTATTGCTATTCCTGCAGAAGGGCCATCTTTTGGAATAGCACCCTCTGGCACGTGCAAGTGTATATCGATTTTATTAAAATCAATATTATCAAATTCTAATTCTTTAGAATGTGAACGCAAATAAGATATGGCAGTTTGTGCAGATTCTTTCATAACATCTCCAAGTTTACCTGTTAGAATTATTTTTCCATTTCCTTTAGATATACTTGTTTCTATTTCTAAAGTATCTCCTCCTACTGTTGTATATGCAAGTCCATTAACAATACCAACTTCTGGTTTTGAATTTTTTTCTTTTAAGTCATACCTAGCATAACCTAAAAATTCTTCAATCGTTGCAAGTCCTATTTTGATTTTTTCCTCACCCTTTAATATTCTTAAAGCTGCTTTTCTACAAACTTTTCCTATCAATCTATTTAGATTTCTTACACCAGCTTCATAGGTATAACCATTTATAATTTTCAGGATAGCTTGCTTACTAAATTTAATCTGATTTGCTGTTAAACCATTTTCTAAAATCTGATTCTTTATCAAATACTTAGTTGCAATATTTTCTTTTTCTTTTATTGTATATGATTCTAACTCGATTACTTCCATTCTATCTCTTAGTGGTGCTGGAATAAGGGATAAATTATTAGCAGTAGCTATAAATAGTACTTTTGACAAATCAAAAGGAATATCTAAATAGTGGTCTGCAAATTCATAATTTTGGTCTGGGTCAATAACTTCAAGCATGGCAGACGCAGGGTCGCCTTTTATATCAGAAGCCATCTTGTCAATTTCATCAAGTAATATTACAGGATTTTTTGTTTTAACTTTTTTTAAAGATTGAATTAATTTACCTGGCATAGCTCCAACATAAGTTCTTCTATGACCTCTTATTTCAGCTTCATCTCTTACTCCACCTAGCGACAATCTTATAAAATTTCTGTCCATAGCCTTTGCTACTGATTTTGCAAGTGAACTTTTACCTACTCCAGGAGGTCCCACTAAACATAATATTGGAGATTTCATATCATTACGCAATTTCTTAACTGCTAAAAACTCTAAAATTCTTTCTTTAATTTTTTCTAAGCCATAGTGATACTCATTAAGTATTTTCTCAGATTCTTTAATATCTATTCTATCTACTGTTTCTTTATTCCAAGGTAGCGATATTATTGTTTCTAAATAACTTCTAATTATAGAATTTTCAGGAGCTATAGCAGGCGTTTTTTCTAATCTATTTAATTCTTTAAGAAGAGTATCTTCATCATTTTTATTTAATTTTAACTCAAGTATTTTCTTTCTTAATAACTCTATATCATCTTCATCTGGAGATAATTCTTTTAGTTCATCTTGTACTACCTTCATCTGTTCTCTTAAAAAGTATTCTTTTTGCTGATTATCTATATTAATACGAACTTTATTATCAATATCTCTCTTATAAGTAGAAGCTGAAGTTATATTTTCTATTGATTTTATAATAATGTCTGTTTTTTTTTCTAAGTCGGTAGTAAAGACAACTCTTCTCATCATTAAAATATCTAATGGAAAAAATTTTAAATTTTTATTTATAAATTTTTCTAAATTTTTAATATTAAATATTCCTAAATCCAATCTTTCCAAAGTTAAAAATTCTTTAAATATTTTTTTCAAAACTTTCAACTTTTTTTCTTGGTCGAAGTTAATATTTGTTGTATTTTTTTGTGCAATTTCTAAATGTTCAACTCTATCATCTTTATAAACGCCACTTAAAACATCTGCAACACCTTCACAAATATATGTGTATAATTTGCTATCTTTAGCATATTTCAAGCTACCATATGTACCATAAAATTTATTAAAACCATTTTCATCATAAATATCTAAATCTTTGTCACCATTAAAACTATCCATAGGTTTCCTATTAATTGTTACAAAAATTCTAAATTGTTTATTTTTAATATTTTTTATGGTACTTAAAAAATATTTATCTTTTATTTCTATATTATATATATTATCAGGAATAAAAAGTTCCTTATGTTCTAATAAATAATACTTAGTCAATTTTTTTCTCCTTAAATTAATTTAGGACTTGTTTTTTTAATTACATTGTCTTTGGATACTATACATTTTTTAATATTATCTCTACTCGGAATTTCAAACATAGTATCCATCAATATTTCTTCAATAATTGAGCGTAATCCTCTAGCACCAGTTTTTCTGCTTATTGATTCTTTAGCAATTTCTTTTAATGCCTCATCTTCAAATATCAACTCTACATTATCTAATTCAAATAAATACTTGTATTGTTTAACCACAGAATTTTTTGGTTCTAGTAGTACCCTAACTAAATCTTTTTCATTAAGTTCATCTAATGAACAAATTAGGGGTATCCTTCCTATAAATTCTGGAATAATACCAAATTTAACCAAATCTTCTTGCTTAACTTTAGAAATTATAGTTGCACTTTCTGAAGTTTTGTGTAATTCATCATTATTTGAAAAACCTATTACCTTATCTCCCAGACGTCGTTTTATAATTTCCTCAATTCCTGCGAATGCTCCACCTACTATAAATAAAATATCTTTTGTATTTATTTTTATCATTTCTTCTCCGGGATGTTTTCTTCCTCCCTGTGGTGGAACGCTTGCTACAGTTCCCTCTAAGATTTTAAGTAATGCTTGCTGCACTCCTTCTCCTGATACATCTCGTGTGATAGAAACATTTTCACCTTTTTTAGCAATTTTATCAATTTCATCAATATAGATTATTCCTTTTTCTGCTCTTTCTATATCATAATTAGCATTTTGAATTAATCTTAATAATATATTTTCTACATCTTCACCTACATAGCCAGCCTCTGTTAATGTAGTTGCATCTGCAATAGCAAAAGGAACATCTAACATTTTAGCTAAAGTTTGAGCTATCAAAGTTTTTCCAGAACCAGTACAGCCTATTAATCCTATATTGCTTTTTTGTAAATCTATATCAGAATTATTTTTATCTGAAGTTATTCTCTTATAATGATTATACACAGCTACTGCTACTGATTTTTTTGCCTTATCTTGACTAATTATATATTCATTCAAATTTTTTAAAATTTCTTTTGGTTTTAACAATTCAAATCTTTTATTATTATATTGTTTTTCTGCATAAATTTGTTCGTCTATAATATCAGAACATAATTCTACACATTCATCACAGATATATACTCCATTACCTGCTATTAATTTAAAAACATCTTCTGATTTTTTACCACAAAATGAACAATGAAGTTCCTTATCTTTATCCATAATTTTTACCTCGCAAAATATTTCTAATTATACTATAAAGAAATTACAAAGTCAAAATATCAACGATATAACAAAAACACAGTTTAAATTATTAAACTGTGTTTTATATTTTTAACTTTTTTTATTTGTAGAATTTGCAGCTGGAATGCTGTTTTCTTTTTTTGCTTCTTCAGGGACTTGATTAGCAATTTTCACTTCTGAAAAATTATTTATTGTAATGTTTTTTTTAGAAATAGTATTAGCTAAAGTAGTTATTAAAAATAATAATACAGGTATTATTATAACCGCAATAATAAGTAATACATAATTTTTAAAATTAAAATTTTCCATTAATAATACCTAAATTTTATTTTATTTCTTCAAAATAATCTTTATAAAATCCTGCTATTTCTTCTGTATTATCTTTAACAAAAATATATTCTCCCGTTTCATTAACTACTTCATATTCTTTTCCTACTGTTAAAACATTGCTTACAGTAAATTTTTCTGCATTTGTATTTGTTACTCTTACTTTTTTCATAATTTTCTCCTAAATTAAATTTTTATTTTTATTTATATTTGATAAAATTGATACTATTAAAAATGCTATCAAAGATATTGCTAAAGATATAACTACTGGTTCAATAAAAGTTATTTTATAAAATCTTTTAAATATGATATAACTTGATAAACCTAAAAATATTGAACTTAAAGCTCCAAATTTTTCTGCTTTTTTCCAATATAAACCTAAAACTATCGGCCATAAAAAAGTTGCTTCTAGACCTCCAAAAGCAAATAAATTAATTTCTACTATAATAGCAGAAGGATTAATACTTAAAATTACAGCCAGTATTAAAATTATTATATTTACAGAATAAACTAATATCGGTATATTTTTTTCCGAAATTTTATCTTTTATCCCTCTTATATTTAAAATAATATCTTTTGTTAAATTAGATGATATTAATAAAAACTGTGCATTTACAGTAGTAATTATTGCCGCCATTGGTGATGATAATACTATGGCTGTTAAATACCAAGGTAATATTTTAATTGAAACAATGGGTATTAATGAATCATAATCTGTAATATCTGAAAATAAACCTCTTGTTATAACTCCAATAAAATGAACTCCAAACATTACTATAAATATTACTATTGTTCCTATTATTATAGATTGTTTTAAACTTTTTTCATTTTTATAAAGCATAGAATTAATAGCGATATGTGGAATACCTACTAAACCAATACCAACTAAAACCCAAAAAGATGTTACATACATGGCTGTTAAACTTCCGTTTGAACCGTAAGGAGTTAATAAATTTGGATTTTGTGCATATAAGTTATTCATTATATTTTCTATTCCCCCACCATAACGTAAAACAGAAATAAATAATATTATCGTCGCAAAAATCATTATTAAACCTTGTATCATGTCCGTTATTAAAATATTTTTAAGACCACCAAAAACTACACAAAACAATATAATTACTGAAACTATTATAATAGCAAATTTATATTCAACACCAAAAAGAGCAGATATTAACTTAGCTCCTCCTATCCATTGACCTGACATGGCTGCTAAAATAAATATTATCATTGCAAAAGTTGCAATATAAGCCAATAAATTTGAATTATATCTATATTTTAAATAATCAGTTATTGTAATTGCATTGATTTTCTTAGCAATTTTTTGAAATCTTCTTGCCAATACCAGCAATACAAAGTAGCCAGCAGTAACTTGAATAACCGCTAATAAAACCCAACCAAGACCTAATTTATAGGCTACACCAGGACCTGATAAAAACGTAGAAGCAGAACCATAAGTAGACATAAGGGTGATTGCAAGAATTACACCACTAACTTTTCTATCTGCTAAATAATATTTTTCAAAAAAAGTTCCATTATTTTTATTAATATTTAATTTATTTAAAATAAGCGGAAGAAGTATTATAGTTAAAAATATTACAGAAAACAATAAAATTACTTTAATATTATTTACGTTATTCATATTATTTTAAATCCTCAGAAATATCTTCACTAAATATTTTTCTACAAAATAAAATTAGTAGTAATATTACAAAAATACTTGTTACAACTGAACTATAAAAAAACCATTCTGGTATTCCTAAGATATACTTATAATCTTTAACTTCAACACCATAATATCTTATGTATGCAAAATAATACCATAAAGAAAAGTGTATGAATACTAAAATCAAAGCATATACATAATCCTTATTTTTATTCATCTTCTAACCCCGTTATATTTGAAAAAATTGTATAAAGTTTAAGATAATATTCTTTCATTAAATCTATAAATATACTTCCCAAAAGCATACCAGCCAAAACGTCTGTAAAATAATGAGCCCCAAGAACTAACCTTGAAAATCCTATTAATATAATTGATACAGTAAAAAGTTTTTTCAATAGATTTTTTTTGTTAATAACAAATATTAAAGCCATAAAGAAAACTACAACTACAACAGAATGCCCACTAGGAAAACTTCCACCAGAAAAAACATCTGGTAGTGGTCTAACTCTACCAATAATATGCTTTAAAATTAAAGTTATGCTAGCAGAAAAAAATGCACTCCCTAAAATAAATATAGATTTCTTGTATTCTTTTATAAAAAATAAAAATATACCTAAAATTCCCATTAGTAAAAGTAAAATCTTATCATGAAGTAAATGTGAAATGAATTTTGCTAGCGTTAAAAAAATACTGTTTTTAAAAATAGATGTAATCATATCCGTTAAAATAAAATCAAATAAATTTTTAGGATATATTATTGCAATAGCCATTAATAAAATAAAAAATATTATTTTGGCATAAGTTAAAATTTTTATATTCTTCACTTCTAATCCTCCAATATATCAAGTATTTTATTATAAAATTTCTTAGAAGTATTTATAATATCTTTTTCTTTCTTATAATTTATCATATTGTTTTTAATAGTTGGTATGTTAGATGAAAAATCATCAAAGTATTTTGTATCTAAGTTAGGTAAATCATTTTCGTTTATAACTTTTGCAAAATTATTTTTTTCAAAAAAACTTGCATTTTCTATTTGGTCGCCACGACTTTGATTTTTTCCTAAGGGAATTAAAATAGATGGAATATTTAGAGCTAAAAATTCATAAATTGAATTTGCACCTGCCCTTGATATTGAAAAATCTACAATTTGAAAAATATCAAAAAGTTCTTTATTTAAAAATTCATATTGAACATATCCATTACCTTTAGCATTTTTATTATATAAATCTTTTCCTACCAAGTGGATTATTTGGTATTTCTCCAATAATTTTGATAAGTTATTCCATATATATTCATTAATGATTTTAGAGCCTAAAGACCCTCCCATAACCAAAATTATAGGTTTTGCCTTATTTAAGCCAGTAAATTTATATGCTTTTTCAGCTTCACCAGTATATATATCATCTCTAACTATAACACCTATTAAACTTGATTTTTCCTTTGGTAAGTAATTTATAGTTTCTTCAAAAGTTGTAAATATATGTTTGCAAAATTTTATATTTATCTTATTTGCAAGTCCTGGACTTAAATCAGATTCATGTAGTAATGACGGTATTTTTAAAATTTTTGCTGCTATACATACTGGAACACTTACAAAGCCACCTTTTGAAAATACAAAATTCGGCTTTTCTTTTTTCATAATTATTATAGATTCAATTATTCCTTTTAGAACTCTAAAGGGGTCTGTAAAATTTTTAATAGAAAAATATCTTCTTAACTTTCCTGAACTTATTTCATAATATCTTACATCAGAAATACTCTCTATCATTTCTTTTTCTATACCACTCTTACTACCTATGTATGAAATATTGTATCCAAATTTTCTAAATTCTGCTATTAGGGCTACATTTACAGCGACATGCCCTATGGTTCCACCACCAGTAAATAATATTTTTTTCACTTCTATTCCTCTTTCAATTTTTGTTCTAATTTTTCTGCAACTAATTTAGGAACAAATTTTGTCAAATCCGCACCAAATCCTGAAACCCCTTTTACTATACTAGAACTAATAAAAGAATATTTTGTATTTGTCATCATATAAAATGTTTCTATATTTTCATCTAATGTTTTATTCATTGATGTAAGTTGCATTTCATATTCAAAGTCTGAAACTGCCCTTAGTCCCCTAACTATAACATTAGAATTTACTTTTTTTGCATAATTTACCAACAATCCAGAAAAACTATCAACCCTAACATTTTTCATTTCAGGCAAATTAGATACAATATTTTCTATCATATCTACTCTTTCTTCTCTTGTAAATAAATAATTTTTGTCAGGATTAACCAATATAGCTATTATTATTTCATCAAATATTTTGCTACTTCTTTTTATAATATCTAAATGCCCATTAGTGATAGGGTCAAAACTTCCTGGAATTATTGCTATTTTCTTTTTCACTTTAATTCTCCCTATATTCAAAAATTGTAATATTTATTTTTCCATATTTTTTTTCTTTATAAACTGATAATTTTTTACTATCAAAATTAATTTTTTCTTCTGAACTATATTCACATACAATAAGACAAAAATCCTTACATAAATTCAAATTTACTATATTTTCTAATGCAGAATCAATTAACTTTTTTTTGTAGGGTGGATCTAAGAATATAATATCAAATTTTTCATTTTTTTTTGAAAATATTTTTAAAGACCTTAGGTAATCATTTTTAAAAACATTGAATAACTCATTATCAACATTACATTTTTTTATGTTACTATTAATAATTTTTATTGCCAAAGAACTACCATCTATAAATGTTGTGTGCCTAGCACCTCTACTTATTGCTTCTATTCCTAAACCACCACTACCAGCAAATAAATCTAAAATTTTCATGTTGTAGCAGTCAATCATATTAAATAAACTTTCCTTTACCTTACAAGTTGTAGGTCTTGTAGTCATTCCTTCTAGGCTGTTTAATTTAATAGATTTATATTTTCCTGATATTACTCTCATAATTCCTCTATATACATTTATTTGTGAAAATCAATATTTAGTTCTGCCAATTCAGAGAAAATTATTTTTTTTACAAACTTTTTTTCTTTAAGTTCAGCAACAACTTTATTTGCCTTATTTTCATCTAAATAAAAATAAATATATCTATTTTTTTTTGAATATGTTATTACATTGCCATATTTTTCTAATTTATTTATATCTCTAACATGTTTAAAATAAACATATATGCCTTTTCTTTTGTTTGAAAATAATTGCATAAATAACCTCTTTTACTCAAAGTTAGAAGTTGCATCAACTCTTCCTTTTTCATCTATTTTAGTTACTTTTACTTTAATGGTATCTCCTATTTTTACAACATTCTCTACTTTTTCTACACGTTTATCAGAAAGTTTTGAAATGTGTACTAATGCATCTGTACCTGGGAATAATTCAACAAACGCTCCAAATTTTTCAATTCTTCTAACAGTAGCTAAATATACTTCGCCTACTTCTGCTTCCCTAACAATGTTTTCTATTATTTCAACAGCATGATTTATATCTGAAATATTTTGTGAAGAAATGAATACATCTCCATTTTGCTCAATATCAATTTTTACGCCAGTCTTATCAATAATTTCATTGATAGTTTTTCCACCAGAACCGATAACATCTTTAATTTTATCAGGTTTAATTTTAATAATTTTAATTTTTGGTGCATACTCTGAAACTTCCAAACGAGGAGAAGATATGATACTATTCATGTGGTTTAAAATTTCTAATCTTCCTATACGAGCCTGTTCTAAAGATTCTTTTAATATTTGTTCACTAAGACCATCAATTTTTATATCCATTTGAAGAGCGGTAATTCCATTTTCAGTTCCTGCTACTTTAAAATCCATATCTCCTAAGTGGTCTTCCATACCTTGTATATCAGTTAAAATAGTATAATTTTCATCTTTTTTAATAAGTCCCATAGCAATACCTGCCACTTGCGATTTTATAGGTACTCCTGCAGCCATAAGAGCCATTGAACCTGAACAAATAGTTGCTTGAGAACTTGAGCCATTAGATTCTAAAATTTCTGATACTACACGTATAGTATAAGGAAATTCTTCTTTAGAAGGGATTACTTGTTCTAATGCTCTTTCTCCTAATGCCCCATGACCTATTTCTCGTCTACCAGGTGCTCTACTAAACCCTATTTCTCCAACAGAAAACGATGGGAAGTTATAGTGTAACATAAATCTTTTATTTTCTTCTTGTGTTAAATCATCAATTATTTGTTCGTCTGAAATATTACCTAAAGTTACAACTCCTAATGATTGTGTTTGACCTCTAGTAAATATTGCTGATCCATGCGTTCTCGGTAAAATATCTATTCTTGATGACAGTGGACGAATTTCTGTTAGTTCACGACCATCAGGACGAACTTTATCTTCAGTTATTTCTCGTCTAACTTCATTTTTTATAATTTTATCTAAAGAGTCTTTGACTTCTTTTATAGTTTTTTCTAAATCTTCTAGTTCTAATGTTTCATAATATTCAATCACTTCATTTTTAACTAGAGAAATAGCCTCATCTCTACTTTGTTTATCTTTTATAGAAATTGCAAATTTCATTTTTTCAATTACTTTATTATAAACTTCATTGTATATTTCTTCATCAAGAACTTTTAGAGTTACCTCCATTTTTTTTTGTCCAATTTCTGATACAATTTCTTCTTGAAATGATATTAGTCTTTTTATTTCTTCATGACCAAATATTATGGCATTTAACATAACTTCTTCTGATACTTCTTTAGAACCAGCTTCAACCATATTTATAGCATATTTAGTACCTGCTACTTTTAAATCTATTAATGATTTTTCTAATTCGTCAACAGTTGGATTTATAATATACTGACCATCAATATATCCAACTGTAACTCCAGCTATCGAAGATTTAAATGGTATATTTGATATAGATAAAGATAAAGAACTTCCCAACATAGCTGCCATAACTGGATCACAATCATATTCTACTGAAAGAACTGTTGAAACTACCTGTACCTCATTTCTAAATCCATCTTCAAAAAGTGGTCTAATTGGTCTATCTATTAAACGTGCCGCTAAAGTTGCTTCCGTTCCTGCACGTCCTTCTCTTCGTAAAAAACCTCCTGGGATTTTCCCAACAGAATACATTTTTTCTTCATAATTAACAGTTAACGGGAAAAAATCTACATCTTTTGCTTCTTTTGATGCTACTGCTGTTGTCAATACAACCGTATCTCCATATCTTATTAAAACAGAAGCATTTGCCTGTCTTGCCAATTCTCCAATTTCTACTATTAATTCTTTACCAGCTAATGTAGTTTTATATATTTTTTTATTTTCAAACATTATATTTACCTTTCAATTTCAATTAATTTTATTTAACTTATCAAATAATTTTTATTTTAATGCTAGATTAGTCTATAAATTCACTAACATATTATACTATGTATTGTTTGAAAATACAATAATAATAAAGATTATCATATAAAAAATGAGTAACTTTCGTTACTCATTTTCTGAAATAATTATAAAATCTGAAAAAACATCATTTCCATAAAATAAACCCTTATAAGTTAGCTTAATTATATTATTTTCTAGCGATAAAAAATTTTTACTTATGTTACTCTCAATACTATTCATATATATTTCTCTGGAATTAATATTATATTTTTTATCAATTTCTAATAAATTAATTCCACTAAGCAATCTTAGTCCTAAAAAAAATTCTTCTTCTATTTTTTCTTTTTTTGAAACTTGCGTTATCTCTTTACGAGCATGACCATTTTTTTTCATACTATCAATATAAAACTTAACAGGACCATGATTAGAATATCTAACTCCATCTATATAGCCATGAGCCCCAGCACCGAATCCGTAATATTCAAAATTTTTCCAATAATTTGTATTATGAATACTCTCGTAACCTTTTTTCGAAAAATTACTAACTTCATATTGAGTGAAGCCATTGTTTGTTAAGTAGTCGATAACAGCTGAATACATTTTTTCTTCTACTTCGTTAGTTGGTAATATAACGTGTTTATTTTTCACTTGATTATACAACTTAGTTCTTTGTTCAAGAATTAATGAATAACAAGAAATATGAGGTATATCATAAGAAATTATTTTTTTCATAGTTAAATACAAGTCTTCCATTGTTTGATTGGGTAAAGAAAACATCAAATCAACATTTATATTTTTTATGCCAACTAATTTTAAATTTAAGATTGCATTTTCTACATCACTTTCTTTATGACCTCTGCCAATTACTTTTAGTAATTCATCATTTAAGGTTTGAACTCCCATACTCACTCTGTTAATTCCAAATTTTTTTAAGATATTCACTTTATCTAGTGTTAAATCTTCTGGGTTAGCTTCAAAAGAAAATTCTCTTAATTGATTTATATCTACTACTTGACTAACCGCATTTAATAACAAAACTAACTGACCATCATTAAGAGCACTTGGTGTGCCTCCTCCAATGTATACTGTTTCTATTTCATTCTTATCTTTTATATTTTGAATTTCTTTTATTAAATATTTTATATATTCATCAACTGGTTGATGTTGAATATAAAATTTATTAAAATCACAATAAGAGCATATATATTTACAAAAGGGAATATGTATATATATTCCCTTTTTATTTTTTATTATTTTATTCATCGTCCATTTTTAAAACTGACATAAATGCATCTTGAGGAACTTCTACACTTCCTACTGCTTTCATGCGTTCTTTTCCTTTTTTCTGTTTCTCTAATAATTTTCTTTTCCTGCTAATATCTCCACCATAACATTTTGCCAGTACATTTTTTCTCATAGCTTTTATAGTTTCACGAGATATAATTTTATTACCTATTGCTGCTTGAATTGGTATTTCAAATTGTTGTTTCGGAATTAATTTTTTAAGTTTTTCAACTATAACTTTTCCTCTATTATATGCAAATTCTCTATGCACTATAAAACTTAGTGCGTCAACTTGTTCCCCATTCAATAGTATATCCATTTTTACCAAATTACTTGTTTTATAACCGGTCATTTCATAATCGAAAGATGCGTACCCCTTAGTATTAGATTTTAACTGGTCAAAGAAATCAAATACAATTTCTGATAAAGGCATATCGTAGATAATATTTACCCTTGTTGCGTCAATGTAATCCATATTTATAAAAGTCCCTCTTTTTTTCTGGCACAGTTCCATTACTGAGCCAACATAATCATTAGGTGCCATAATACTAGATTTTACATAAGGCTCTTTTATTTGATTTATTTTTTGTGGGTCGGGCATTTCTGAAGGATTGGAAACATCAATTTCACTTCCGTCAGTTAATTCAACCTTATAAACAACAGAAGGAGCAGTAGCAATAATATCTATATTAAACTCTCTTTCTATACGCTCTTGGATTATTTCCATATGCAACATTCCCAAAAATCCACATCTAAAACCAAACCCTAGGGCTTGAGAAGTTTCAGCATCATACTGCAAGGCAGAATCATTTAATTCTAATTTTTCTAAAGCTTCTCTTAAATCATTATACTTAGCTGAATCAATCGGATATAAACCACAATAAACCATAGAATTTAATTTTCTATAACCAGGTAAGGCTTGGTTAGCTGGATTTTTTAATAACGTTATAGTATCTCCTACTCGAGTTTCACTAACATTTTTTATAGATGCACAGATAAAACCAACATCTCCTACTGTAAGTTCATCAATAATTTTTTCTTTAGGTGTGTGTATCCCTACTTCTGTAACATCAAAAACTCCACCTGTTGCCATCATTTTAATTTTATCACCTGCTTTAACAGTACCGTTTTTTATTCTTACTGATACTATAACTCCTCTATACGGATCGTAAACAGAATCAAATATTAAGGCTTGTAGAGGAGCGTTAGAATCTCCCGTAGGCTCCGGTATATATTCTACAATTTGCTCCAAAATTTCTTCGATACCAATACCTGCTTTAGCAGAAGCTAGAACTATATCGTCTGTTGGTAAACCTATTACATCTTCTATTTCTTTTTTTACTTTTTCTGGATTAGCGGCAGGTAAATCAATTTTATTAATAATTGGAATAATTTCTAAATTATTATCAAGTGCTAAATAAACATTAGCCAAAGTTTGTGCTTCTATGCCTTGTGCCGCGTCAACAACTAAGATAGCTCCTTCACAAGCAGCCAAAGAACGAGATACTTCATAGGTAAAATCTACATGTCCTGGTGTATCTATTAAATGTAGTATGTATTCCTCATTGTTTTTTGAAGTATATTTTAATTGAACTGCATTCAATTTTATTGTTATACCTCTTTCTCTTTCTATATCCATAGAATCTAAAAGTTGAGCTTTCATTTCTCTAGACTCTATAGCTTTAGTTTTTTCTAAAATTCTATCTGCCAGCGTTGACTTGCCATGGTCGATATGGGCTATAATAGAAAAATTTCTTATTCTTTTTTGTCTTTCTTTTCTTTTATCCATCAATTTAATCCTTTAAATTCCAATTTTTGAAAAATAGTCTTTAATATCATTATAAGAAAAACCATCTCTTAACAACTTCTCAAGTATTTTTTGTTTTAAAATATACTTGTCTTCATAATTTTTACTAAATTTTGTATATGCTTTATCATAATATTTTTTTATTATAATTTCATCATTATTTTCTTCAATATTATCTTCAAAAAAAATTTTAAAGACAGAATTTATTATATCAAAATTATAGCCATTTGAATAAAGTTTATTTGTTATTTTTTGAATTTTTTTATTTTTTGATTCTGAATTTTTAAGATATTCTTTTTTTATAATTGAATAAATATTATCGCATTGGATTTCATAAGTACAAATTTTTAAAATAGAACTATCTATATAAGATTCTTTTATTCCTTTTTCTAGCAATTTTCTTTTTATATAGCTAGGCCCTTTTTTCTTTATAGTAACACTATCTTTAGTATATAAGTCTGTAAATTTTATATCATTAATATAATCTAATTTCTTTAATTTTTCAATAGCGTATTGTATTTGATTTCCTAAAAAATTATTTTTAATAAGATAATTTTCAATTTCCTGCTCTGTACGTAAACCATAACTTAAATAATTTAGACCTTTAGAAAAGGCTTGTTCGTTTTTTTCGTCTGATAAAATATTTAATAATTTTTCTTCTGATATTTCACCTTTCTTTATTAAATTATTATTCAATAAAGTATTTTCAGAGATAAATATGGGTTCTCTACTATCAAAGTCAAGTTTATATTTTTTTTTAAATTTTATTATATTAATTATTTTCATTATTTTTTACCATTAAAAAATTTTCTACATCAGGATAAATACTTTCTATTTCTTCGATATTATCTATATTATACCAATGTGTATCTGGCATTTTATTTCTAAACCAAGTTATTTGACGTTTGGCAAATCTTCTTGAGTTTTTTGCTATATCTTCTTCAAGAAATTCAAGATTTTGATTATTATTTAAGTAATTAACTACTTCTTTGTAGCCAATAGAATTAAGTGCTTGAAGTTTATTGCCATATTTATTTATAATAGATTTTACTTCTTCTACAAGTCCTTCTTTTAACATAATATTTACTCTAACATTTATTCTATTGTAGATAATTTCTCTTTCTCTATTTAAAACTATGATATGAGGATTGTACCTATAATAAATTTCTGTTCCCTTATTATTTTCTATCAATGATTTACTTTCGTAAATAGCATATTTATAAGCATTAACTATTCGACGCATATTTTTTTTATCAATTTTTTCGTAGGTTTCTAAAAAATTTTCTTTTAGATATTGTAACATCTCTTCTAGGGATATATTATCAATATTAAAATCTTTATTATAATTTGAAAATTCATAATTATATAAAATAGCATTCATATAATATCCGGTACCACCAACTAAAAGAGGTATTTTCCCCCTTGAGTAAACTTCTTCAATTTTTCTTCTAGCTAGATTTTGAAATTCATATACAGATAAATTTTCTATTGGGTCTAATTCATCTATCAAATGATGTTTTATTCCTTGCATTTCTTCTTCTTTTATTTTTGCCGAACCTATATTGAAATCTCTATATATTTGAACGCTATCCACAGAAATTATTTCACAATTAAATTTTTTTGCTAGTTCTATACTAAGATTTGTTTTTCCAACTGATGTTGCTCCAACAATAGCTATAACTGGTATATTCATCTTTTCTTCCTACTTATATTATTAAACTATTCTTTTAAACATTTTTTCTAAATCTTTTTTTGTAAGTTTACTTATTATCGGTCTGCCATGAGGACAAGTAAATGGATTTTTACAAGAATATAAATCTGAAATTACTTTTTCCATTTCTAAATGTGTTAAATATTGATTAGCTTTTATAGAAGCTTTACAACTAGCCATTGCTATGGCATCATGTCTAAGTTTTAATATATCAATATTTTTATCAGAAGAGACTTTGTCAATAATACTTCTTATGATATGCTCTGCGTCATTTTCTATCCAAGTCGGATATTCTCTAACTATATAAGAATTATTACCAAATTCTTCAATAACAAGACCTAAGCTATTTAATTTTTCAGATATATTTTTTATATTTGCCACTTCTTCGACTGAAAAATTAAAAGTTATAGGTATTAATAATTGTTTGGAAATATTTTTTGATTCTGAAAATATTTTTTGAAATTTCTCAAAATTGTAACGTTCCTGTGCTGCGTGCTGGTCTATTAAATACAAATTCTCTCCAGCTTGTGCCAATATATAAGTTTTAAATATTTGTACTAAAACTGATAATTGAGGTAAATTTATTTTAGTATATTTAGAATTTTTTTCCTCAATATTGCTTAAATATCTGTCCTCAATTTTTTCTTCTACCTTTAGAGTATTTTCTTCAAAATTAATATTATAATTTTTATAAGATTGGTCTGTAAAATTATCAAATTTATCTTCTGTATTTATTTCTACATTTTTATCACTTATCCTTTGATTGTAAGAAATATTATTAATTATTGAATCTAAATAAGGACTATCTTTGGCAACAAATTCTTTATCCAAATCATTTGAAAAATCTAGTTGCTTAGAATAATCTTTACTTTTATTACGCAAAACATTATTAATTCCATCTGGTATATAGGTGTTTTCTGATAATCTTTCTGATATAGCATCTTTTATTAGTGAAATTAATTCATATTCTTTTGAAAGTCTAATCTCTTGTTTTGTTGGGTGAACATTAACATCTAAGAGAATAGGATTCATATTTATATTTATAACTGCAATAGGAAACCTGTTTTTCATCAAAAATGTTCCGTAGGCATCTGTTATAGCATTTTGAATAGCATAATTTTTAATATATCTACCATTAATAAAAATATTTATATAATTTTTATTCGCCCTAGTTTCCTCTGGTTTTGACACATAGCCATCTATTTTATAGTCATCACTTGTTGCCTTAAATTTAAGCATATTTTTTGCAACAGTAAGACTATATATTTTAGAAATAATTTTATGAATATTATTATCTCCGTATGTTTTTAACAATATTTTATCATCAACTATTACTTCAAAAGCTATATTAGGATAAGATAGAGCTAGCTTATTAACTACATTCATTATATTTGCTTGTTCTGTATAAGAATTACGTAAATATTTTAATCTAGCTGGAGTATTATAAAATAAATTTTTCACGCTAATATCTGTTCCTTGTATAAGGGCATAATATTCTGTTTTTACAATTTTACCACCTTCTAGTATAAGACGCTTACCTTGTTCATCAGAAGCACAACTTTTTATATCAATATTACTAACAGAGGCAATACTTGCTAATGCTTCTCCCCTAAAACCCAAAGTTTCTATGTGGAATAAATCATAATCTGTACGTATTTTACTTGTTGCATGCCGCATAAATGCTTTTTCCATGTCATTATTACTAATGCCACTACCGTTATCAATAATTCTTATTTCTTCTATTCCAAATTCTTTTATTATAATTTTTATGTTTGTACTCCCAGCATCAATAGAATTTTCTAGTAATTCTTTGACAACTGAGGCAGGTCTTTCAACAACTTCTCCTGCTGATATTTTATTGGAAAGTTCAGCTGATAAAATATTTATTTTGCTCATTATTTACCTCCCTTCTATTCCTATTTATTCAATTAATTTATTTTTCAAATCATTTAACACTTGTAATGCGGCTAATGGCGTTGTGTTAAACAAATCTAATTCTTTTAATATTTTTTCGATATACTGATATTTTTCATTATTATCATCTAAATCAAATGATAACATCTTGTATTCATTAGAAATATTTTCATTTATCTTAGAAGTATTAATATCTTCGTTATCTTTTTCTAAGTTTGTTAATATTACATTTGCTTTATCTATAATTTCTTCTGGCAAATCAGCTAATTTAGCAACATGAATCCCGTAACTTTTTTCTATTGCTCCTGGTATCACCTTGTATAAAAATATGAGTTCTCCCTTATCTTCTTTAGCTGAAACGTGAATATTTTTAATTCCTGCTACCTCTTTTCCTAATTTCGTCAATTCATGATAATGAGTTGAAAATAAAGTTTTACACTTTATATTATTATTAATATATTCTAAGATAGATTGTGCTAGTGCAATACCGTCGTATGTTGATGTTCCTCTACCTATTTCATCAAATATTAATAAGGATTTGTCAGTTGATTCAAGCAAGGCATTTTTAGCTTCCATCATTTCAACCATAAAAGTTGATTTTCCACCAGCTAAGTCATCAGATGCCCCAATTCTTGTAAATATTTTATCAAATATTGGTATATTTGCACTACTACATGGAACATAAGAACCTATTTGTGCAAGAATTACTATTAATGCTAATTGCCTCATATATGTTGACTTACCAGACATATTCGGACCTGTAATTAATAAAACATTATCTTTAGTATCAAAAACACAATCATTGCTAATATAAGATAAATCTCCTACCATTCTTTCTACTATAGGATGTCTACCATTAACTATATTTATACTTCTATCACTATTAAAAATAGGCTTCACATAAGAAAATTCTTCTGAAACATTGGCAAGAGAAATATATACATCTAAATCGCTAAGTCTATCTGCAAGTTTTTGTAAATCTTGGATATAATCTCTTGTCCTTGTTTTTATATCTTGAAATAATGCTAATTCTAAATCTTCAATTTTAGAATTTGAATTTAATATGTAATCTTCAACCTTTTTAAGTTCTTCTGATATATATCTTTCACAATTAGAAAGTGTTTGTTTTCTAATATAACCCAAACTTTCTATATCAATATTTTTTAAATTTGCATTAGATATTTCTATAAAATAACCGAAAATTTTATTGTATTTAATTTTTAAATTTTTTATTTCTGTACGCTCTTTCTCTCTAGTTTCTATTTCTATAAGCATATTATTACAATTTTCTTGAGCGTTTCTATAATTATCTAATTCTACATTAAAACCTTCTTTTATTACATTACCACTCTTTACTGTTTGACCAGCATTATCACTTATTGCTTTTTGTAAGTATTCTTTTAAGTTATCTAGTTCAAAAATTTTATTATTTAATCTTGTTATATTATCAGATTTAATACTAGAAAGAATATTTTTTATCTCTGGTATTTTTTCTAAGGTAGTTTTCAAATTAACTAGGTCTTTAGGCGAAACAATATTATAAGAAATTTTTGTCGCTATTCTTTCTAAATCATAAACTTTTTTTAAAAAGTTTTGAATTTCCATTCTTTCAAAATAATTTTCAATAAAATCTGTAATAATATTTTGGCGATTTATAATTTCTTCTAAATTAATTAAGGGATTTTCTAGCCATTTTTTTATTTTTCTAGCTCCCGTAGCTGTTTTTGTTCTATCAATAACGCTTAAAAGAGAACCTTTTTTAGAACCGTTTGCCATATTTCTTGTAACTTCTAAATTTTTTATAGAATAATTAGTCATATAAACGTAGTTATTTTTAAAGTATACTTCAAAATCTTTTATGTTGTCTACATTCATATTTTGGGTTTCTTCTATATATTTTAGCAAGTTATTAGCAGAAATTTTTAAATAATTATCAGAAATAAGTTCTGTTTTACTAAAATGTAAATCTTTATCTAAATTTATTCTAGTTATATATAAATTTCTTAAAGTCAAATTTTCTATATTAATATTTAAAATTTCTTTTATATTATTTTTTAATATTTCATCAAGTAAATCATCAATATTATTTAATACTGTGCCCCTACTATCCCCAGTCATAATATCTATAAAGACTAAATAATATTTATTATCAAAAAAATAAACACAACCTATATAATTATTTTCATCTAAATTTTTATAGTTCATGTATGTCCCAGGTGTTATAACTTGAACAACTTTTCTTTCAACAATTTTGCCTTGTCCTGCTTGTGAAACTTGTTCACATATAGCTACCTTATGACCATTATTAACTAAAACATCAATATAGTTAGAAGCAGAGTGAAATGGGACACCACACATAGGTATTTTAGATTCTACTCCTGCATCTCTTCCAGTCAAAGTTATCTCTAAAATTTTTGATGCTTCTATTGCATCATCAAAAAACATTTCATAGAAATCACCTAGTCTATAAAATAAAAAAGTATCCTTATAATTTTCTTTAATTTTTAGATATTGTTCAATCATGGGAGTATATTTCAAAAAAATCACCTCTTTATTATCTGTATTCCATTATCTTTTATTGAATTAAAATTTACTCTATTGTATAATTATTGCAAAAAAGGAGTTGAAAATTTGAAAAAGTTTATTTTAGAAAAAAGTAATATCTCTTTATTAATACTTTATTTTTTACTATCCTTTATAAGCATAAGTTCAATATTTTTTGCTGAATATATTAATGAAAAAACTCCAACCTTATTTTTAAAACAACTTGTATTTTATATTGTAAGTTTCTTCTTAATATATCTTATACAAAAAATTTCTATATCAACATACGAGAAAATGAGTATTTTATTTTATCTATTTACAACAGTTATTCTTGTTTTATTAATATTTGCACCTGAATCAATAGCTCCTACAATAAATGGAGCAAAGGCTTGGTTTAACTTCGAAATATTAACCATTCAACCGTCTGAATTTGCAAAAATATCAACACTTGCTATTTTAAGTTACTTAATAATACAAGAACATTTTAAAAAAATTTCTGATATTGCCAAACTACTTGAACTAGGTATTATAATATCTATTCCATTAATTCTTATCATTAAAGAAAATGATTTAGGTAATGGATTATACTTTATATTTTTATTTTTAGCACTAGTCTTTTTAGTTTGCAGTAGAAGTAAAACACTATTTATTATATATAGCAGCATTTTAGGATTTATAGCTTCAATAATATTGCTTGCAATTTATTTTCCTACTTTTTTAAGTAATATAGGAATAAAACCATATCAATTAAAAAGATTATTGTCATGGTTAAGACCAGAAGATTTTACCTATAATTTTTCATATCAAATAACTCAAGTTCTTAATGAAATGTCTACTGCTGGTCTTTATGGTAGTTTTTCAAAAAATATCAACTATATAGACGAGCAATTTAATGATTTCATTTTTTCTGTAATTGCTAAAATTTATGGTTTTGCAGGTGCTACAATTTTTATTTTTATATATTTTATATTTTTATACAAAATAATAAGAATTTCTAAAAAATGTCAACACGGCAATTTTAGTTACTATTTTATTTTACTAACTGTCTTTAGTTTCAGTTTTCAATTCATAATAAACACATATTCATCAACAGGATTAATACCTGTTATCGGTGTTAGCTTACCCTTTATAAGCTACGGAGGAAGTTCACTTATAGCTAATTCTATATTATTTGGTATTATTTTAAAGATAAATAATACTATCTACAAAGAATTAGCTGAAGATGAAGAAAACGAAGAATATATTGATTATTAAAAATAATTTTAACAGGATAATTTTTAAAATTATCCTGTTTTTATATTACTTACAAGCGAATTTCAGAAATGAATTTTTCATCAACAGACGTTAAAACTTTTTTTATTATTTCTTTAGCTGATAAGTAATCTCTAATATCAATTATTGAATTGGGTGTATGAATATATCTACCACATATTCCTATCACAGCTGTTGGAATACCTAAAAGTGATTTATGTATTTCTCCACCATCTGTTCCACCAGGAGATGTAAAATACTGATATTTTATATTATTGTCTTTAGCTAAACTAACTATTTTTTCTCTAAGGTTAGCTCTTAATACCATAGTTCTATCCATAAGTCTTACTAAAAATCCTTCTCCTAGTCTCCCGTTTGAATTTTTGTTGCCGTCCATATCATTTGCAGGACTACAGTCAACAACTAAACATAAATCTGGTTGAACTTTATTAGCAGCAATTTTTGCTCCACGCAAACCTACTTCTTCTTGAACAGTAGCACAGACTACTAAATTAAAGTCTAATTCAATATTATTTAATTCTTTTAATAAGTCTACTATCATGACACAACCGTATCTATTATCAAATGCTTTTGCCATTAAACGATATTGTGATAAGCGTTCAAATTCTGTTCTAGGTGTAGCGAATGCTCCCTCATTAATACCCCATTCCCTAACTTCATTTTCAGAACTTGCACCTATGTCTAATGTCATTTCACTAATTTTTACTGATTGCTGACTTCCTCCTACAAAATGTTTAGGTATAGACGGAATAACTCCTACAAATTTTTCTCCGTGATAATTAGTTATAGTGAATTTTTGTGAAAGTAATACATCTTCTCTAAAACCACCTAAAGGTTCAAATTTTAAAAACCCATTAGATAATATTTTTGTTATCATAAATCCTACTTCATCCATATGGGCAGCAATTAAAACTGTTTTTGACTTAGGATTTTTTGAATCTTTATATGCGTATACTCCGCCTAAATTATCTCTTTCTATCCTGTCAACATAAGGACTTAAATTTTCAATTAAATAATTTGCTACTTCACTTTCAAATCCTGATGTTGCATCTAAATCTGTTAATTCTTTAAAAATTTTTATTGAATTCTCCATGTTTCCCCTTAATTTTTTATACTTCTTTTATTGAAATTATTTTATTTTCTAATTTATTGAAAACTACTGTATAATTTTTATTTTTGTAATCCGTAAACGAAAATTCTAAGTAGTTGTTTTCAGGTAAATTAAAACACCAACTATCTCTTATTTCATAGCCCATTTCTAATATAGTTTTTTTACATTCTATTATATAATCATCTTCTTTTTTCAAATTATTTATTTTTTTATATACTGGATAAGTACATAAACCTAAAGCACATAATAAAGCTATTTTTTTTAACTTACTCATAACAAACATCTCCTTTATCTAAATTCATCACACAAGATAGTAAAAATTTTCTCGTCAAAAGATATATCTTGTTTTGATATGGATTTAAATCCTTCATTTTCACTTAAATTTTGTTCGAAAGCTTTTTTATTATCGTTTTTATATATTATACCTGTAACTAAATCATTATACTCATCTAAAATTCTGTATGCTTCATACTTATTAGTATAATCATAATTTTCAAGACTATCTAATTCTGTTAAATTTTCTTTAAACCACTTAGGAGTATTCTTATAATTATAAGTATGGCAAGGACTAAATACATTAACAAGAGAAAAGCCCTCATGAGCGATAGCTTGCTCTAAAATATTTACTAGTTGTTTCATATTACCAGTAAATGCTTGGGCTACGAAAGTCACATCAGCTGAAAGAGCAATTTTCATAGGAGATATAGGGGTATCTAATGAACCGTCTAAGGTAGTTGTTGTTACAAAACCTAAATCAGACCTTGGAGAAGCCTGAGATTTTGTCAAAGCATAAAGTTGATTATCCATAACTACATAAGTAATGTTGATATTCCTACGCATTGCATGAATAGCGTGATTTAAGCCGATAGCATAACCATCTCCATCACCTCCCATAGCAACAACTGTCAAATCTTTATTTGCTAACTTTATTCCTTGTGCCACAGGCAGAGACCTTCCATGTAATCCTTGTACTCCATAAGCTCTAGTGTAACCACTAATTTTCCCTGAGCAACCTATACCAGCAGAAATTACCAAATTATGTGGTTCTATTCCTAAACCTACTACTGCCTTATTTATACCAGCAAGGACAGAAAAATCTCCACAGCCTGGACACCAATCAGGTTTAACATCATTTCTATAATTTTTTAATGTAACCATCTATTTTCCTCCCTAGTAATTTCTTCTATAATTTCATGACAATAAAAAATATCTCCATTATATTTTCTTATGCTATTTAATTTTTTTGCTAAATCTAAATTAGCTTCTAAAATTGTTTTTAATTGAGCATTATAATTATGCTCTACTACATATACATTTTTATATTTATTTATTATATCTTCTATTTTGCTAGAAACAGGAAAAATTTGTCTTATGTGTAATGTGTCAACAGAAATATTTTTTTCTTTAAGGAGGCTTGATACTTCATCTATTGTGCCACAAACAGAATTAATACCAATTAACAAAATATTATTTTCATTATCATAATTTTTATATACAAAAGGTTCTTTAGCAAATGCCAAAGCTACTTTTTTCATTCTTTTTTCTGTTTGTTTTTGACGTATTATTGGATTTTCAGAAGGTAACCCATATTCTGAATGTTCCGAACTATTTGCATTGTGAATACCTCCTATTTGTCCTGGAATTGCCCTATTAGAAACTAAGTCTTCTAAATCATAACGTTTGAAATAAACTGTATTTTCTAGTTCAGCTATTTCTTCTTCTGTCAGCAATTTACCCCTATTAATTTCTACATTAGAAAAATTAAAATATTTAACCGTTTCTTTATTCATAGAAAGTTGTAAATCAGATAAAACAACTACTGGGCTTTGATAAACTTCTGCTAAGTTAAAAGCTTCTATCATTATATTAAAACTATCTTCAACACTTGTTGGAGCCAAAACTATTCTTGAAGCATCACCTGCACCACCATAAACAGAATGGAAAATATCTGATTGTTCAATTTTTGTTGGTAATCCAGTTGCAGGTCCGCCCCTTTGAGCGTCATATATAACGACAGGCTGTTCACTTATTGTGGCTAAACCTAAAAATTCTGTCATCAATGCCATACCTGGACCAGATGTTGCTGTCATAGCTCTAGCTCCTGCATAACCTGCTCCCAAGACTACACCAAGTGCCGCAAGCTCATCTTCTGTTTGAATATAGGCTCCGCCAAATTTACTTAAATTTTCAAACATATATTCCATAACTTCTGTTGCAGGAGTAATTGGATAACCTGCGTAAACTCTGCACCCAGCAGCCAAAGCACCTATAGCTGCAGCATGATTACCTATTAACCACATATTATTTTTTTCTTTTTTATGTAAAACTTTCAAATAATATTCATCAGTAATATTATTTTTTTCCACGTATTCAGTCATTATTTCACGACCTACTTCAAAGGCTTTAATATTACTTTCTACTACATCTTGTCCCTTGCTAGAAAATTTATTTTCAATCATTTCTAAAAAAAGATTTGTTTCTATATTTAATAGCTTTGAACATATTCCTAAAGTAATTAAATTTTTAATTATAGGACTTGATATTTCTTTAGCTAATTTTGTGATTGGAAATACAGCAACTCTACAAAAAATATTTTCAGGAATTATTGGTTTTATATTATCATCAACTATAATAATACTATTATCATGTAATTCATCTATATAATTTTCTAGTGTAGCTTGGTCAAAAGCTAATAAAATATCAGTTTTATATTCAATAGATTGTTTTTTAATTTCATTAATACAAATTTTACTGGTGCTATGCCCACCCTTAATTCTACTCGAAAAATTTCTTGTAGAATACATATTATATCCCAAACTATTTATTACAGTAGAAAAAATTTCAGCCGTACTCTCAAGACCTTCGCCTTGTTCGCCACCTATTTTCCAAGATAATTTATTTATCATTCCAAATCTCCTTCAATAGAAATTTTAAAATTTAAAAATAATAACTATTTTATTAATTATTATTTACATTATTCAGTACTTATAATATCATTACATTATAGCATATTTTATTTATTTTTTCACTTTATTTAGAAAGGATAACTATGAGAAATTTAATAAATAAACTACGTCCAAAAACTATAAGTGAAGTTGTCGGACAAAAACATCTAATCGGTGATGGTAAAATATTAACTAAAATTATCCAAACAAATAATATGTTTTCTTTTATATTATACGGGCAACCAGGAATAGGAAAAACAACAATAGCTTCAGCCTTAGCTAACGAATTAAATTTTAAATTTAAAATTTTAAATGCTGTAAATTGTTCTAAAAAAGATTTAACAGATGTTATAGAAGAATCCAAAAGATTTAAAAAAATTATTTTATTATTAGATGAATTTCACCGTTTAACAAAGCCTCTTCAAGATATACTATTACCAGAAATAGAATATGAAAATATATTTGTTATAGGCTGTACAACACAAAATCCATATCACAGTGTAGCACCTGCTATTAGGTCAAGATTAAAAATATTTGAATTAAAACAAATTGAGAAAAAAGAAATATATACTTATTTAAGAACAATAAGTAATAACATTGAAATTTTTAATAAAAATATTAATATAGATGATGAAGTCTATAAAATAATATCACAAAATTCTTATGGAGATTTAAGATTTGCTATTAATACCTTAGAAATAATATATAATATTTCTGAAGAAAATGAAGTTATAAGTAAGGAAAAATTTTTATACTTATCCTTGGGAAATTTTAAATCTTATGACAAAGATGGAGATTATTTTTATAATGCTATAAGTGCCTTACAAAAATCAATTAGAGGTAGTGATGTTGATGCTGCCCTTTATTATTTAGCACTGCTAATTGATAGTGGAGATTTGGAAACTTTATGCAGAAGATTATATGTTATAGCTTATGAAGATATTGGTTTAGCTAATCCTAATATTGGTTCATTCGTTCATGCAGCAATAGAATCTTCAAAATCATTAGGCTTGCCAGAAGCAAGAATACCACTTGCTAATATAGTAATTCAACTTGCTTTATCACAAAAATCGAATAGTGCTATGGTGGCAATAGACAAAGCACTAACAGAAATTAAAAACAATCCTAAATTTGAAATACCAAATCATTTAAAAGATAATCATTATAGCGGAGCAGAAAAACTAGGTGCAGGTCTTGGTTATAAATATCCTCATAACTATCCTAATAATTATATAAAACAACAATATCTTCCTAATAATTTAATTAATAAAAGATTTTATGAACCTAATATATCAAATAAAAATGAAAAAATTTTAAAATTATATCAAGATTTTCTTAAAAGTTTAAAATAAAAGTATTGCAATAAATTGCAATACTTTTATTTTTTTATTCTTATAACTATGGCTATTCTAGCCCTACCATTTAAATCTTTTAAAATTTCAGCATCAAAATTATTTTTTTTCGCTAAATCTATAATTTTATTTTTTTGATTAAATCCAATTTCAAAAAATATTAAACCCTCTTTAGTTAAATAATTTTCTGCTTGCTCTAATATTTTTCTATAAAAATATAAACCATCTTCATCAGCAAACAAGGCTATATGAGGGTCGTAGTTTATAACATTATTTTCTATACTATCTTTTTCCGAATAAGAAATATAAGGCGGATTAGAAACAATAATATCAAATTTATCTTCTATATTTTCAAAAATATCAGACTGTATAAAATCTATATGAGCTTTTAGATTTTTTGCATTTTCTTTTGCAACTGACAAAGCATCACAACTTATATCAGAAGCTGTTACTAATAAACTCGGTATTTCTTTAGCTAAACTTATTCCTATTATTCCAGAACCTGTACATAAATCTAATATTTTAATGTTATTATTTTCATTCTTTCTTATATAATTTATTACGGTATAAACTAACTCTTCTGTTTCCATTCTTGGAGAAAGAACAAATTTATTTACTATAAATTTTCTATCAAAAAAATAATCAAAACCTACTAAATGACTTAAGGGTTTATCTGTTAATATATGCTCATTTATTAAATTAAAATATTTTTCTTCTAATTTTTTTTCTAATTCTAAATTTATATTATTATTAAATTTTCTAACATCTTCATCAAGTAAATACATCAATAAAAATCTAGCTAGACTTTCTTCTTTTGCCTGTTCTCTTAAAAGAAAACAAGCTTTTTCTAAAGCTTGTTTTCTTTTCATTATAATTCATCGCCTTTATTTAATTCTGCCATTTTTTCAGTTTGTTCAGCTATTCTTAAAGATTCCATTATTTCATCAAGTTTTCCTTCCATAATTTGATCTAACTTTTGAATAGTAAGACCTATTCTGTGGTCAGTAACCCTGTTTTGAGGATAATTATAAGTTCTTATTCTTTCTGAACGGTCTCCAGTACCTACTTTTGATTTTCTTTCAGCATCAAATTTTTCTTGTTCTTCTTGTTGGAATTTATCATAAACTCTAGCTCGTAAAATTTTCATTGCCTTTTCTTTATTTTTTATTTGTGAACGTTCATCTTGCATAGAAACTACAACTCCAGTAGGTATGTGTGTTAATCTGACTGCTGACATTGTTGTATTTACTGATTGTCCTCCTGCACCAGAAGATGCAAATGTATCTACACGGATATCATTTTCATTAATATCTACTTCTATTTCTTCAACTTCAGGTAATACTACTACTGTTGCGGTAGATGTATGAATACGTCCACTAGATTCTGTTGTCGGTACACGTTGTACCCTGTGTGCCCCACTTTCAAATTTCATTTTAGAATAAACTTCTTCTCCCGACACAAGGAAAGTAGCTTCTTTAACTCCACCTATTCCAATTTCAGTTCTTTCTAAAATTTCAACTTTCCAACCTTGAGATTCTGCATATCTAGTATACATTCTTAACAAATCTCCTGCGAATAATGCAGCCTCATCTCCACCAGCGGCACCACGAACTTCAACAACAACATTTTTGCTGTCATTTGGGTCTTTTGGTAACAATAATATTTTTAATTCTTCTTCCATAGGTGAAAGTTTTGGTTCTAATTCTTTTAGTTCTTCTTGCATCATTTCTTTCATTTCTTTATCATCTTCTATCTCTAAAAGTTCTTTTGTTTCTGCAATTTGTTGAACTATTTTTTTATATTCTCTAAAAACTATTACTGTTTTTTCAATAGAGCGTTGTTCTTTAGAAAATTCCATTAATTTTTTAGTATCGCTCACTACATCTGGATCACTTAACAATTCATTTAATTTTTCATAGCGTTCTTCCACTATTTCAAGTTGACCTAGTATTTCCATGTCTATCTCCTATTAATCTCTTTTTATTTCATGACAATGTCTACATCTAGCTTCATAAGATTCACTAGCTCCAATTACAACAACAGGGTCATTATATTTTGCTGGTGTTCCATCTATTAATCTTTGACTAAGACTTGCTTCACTCCCACACTTGCTACATACTGCATGTAATTTCGTAACTATTTCACTAACAGCCATTATATCTGGCATAGGATAAAATGGTTCAGCCTTAAAATCCATATCCAGACCAGCGACTATAACTCTTACCCCGTTATTTGCTAAATCATTTATAACTTTTAATATATCTTTATCAAAGAATTGCACTTCATCAACTCCTATAATATCATAATTTTTATTTTTTACATAATCATAAATTTTCGATGACGACTTTATAGAAATTGATTCGTAACTATTTCCATTGTGTGTCGATATTTTATCTTTACTATATCTATTATCAATTTCAGGTTTAAATAGTAAAACTTTTTGCTTGGCAATTACTCCTCTTTTTATTCTGCGTATTAATTCTTCTGATTTACCAGAAAACATACTTCCACAAATACATTCTATCCAACCCGTTTTTCTATATTCAAACATACATTCTCCATTTTTTTAATAATATAGAATAAAAACAGACAATCTTTGCAGTTGTCTGTTTTTAGAATTTTTACTTGATTCCGTATTTTTTGTTGAAACGTTCGATACGTCCATCTGCCTGAGCAAATCTTTGACGTCCTGTGTAAAATGGATGAGTGTCTGAACTAATTTCCACTTTTAGTAATGGATATTCATTACCATCTTCCCACACAATTGTTTCTTTAGCTGGTTTAGTTGACCCGCTTAAAAATTTGAAACCACTTGTTGTATCCATAAATACAACTTTACGATAATCTGGGTGTATTCCTTGTTTCATTTTATATCTCCTTTTGCCCTGAACACTTAAAATATGAACAGAGTTATTTTGAGTGAATATAATTCACATACCAAATCATTATAAATAATTATTCCAAAAAAATCAAGATAAAAATATCTATTTTCGTAAATTTTTTTAATTTATACATTTTAATTAAAAGAATTAAATTTTTTTAGTATATTAAATTAATTTTATTTAATAACTATATTTTAAATTATTAATAGTAAACTTAAAAATTTAAAAAATTATTTTTATTATTAATTATATCATTTTTAAAATTTTAATTACTTAAATATAATCTTGGACTGAATTATCTATCACTATTGATATTTTATCTTTTATATAAACTTGTTGGAAATAGTTATTTATATATTTTAATAATTTATGTAATTTATTGTAGTCTTTTTCTTCAAAACGCACAGCTATATTAAATCTATATTCATTATTTATTTTATAAAAATTACTTTTATTAGGTCCTAATATTTTTTCTTTATAATAATTCTTATGTAAAAAATTATAAATTGTTATAGCTGCTAGCTTTGTTTTTTCTTCATCACTACCCTTTATCATAATAAAAGATATTTTACAAAAAGGTGGATATTCTATAATTTTCCTTCTGTTTATTTCGTATTCATAAAATTTTTCATAGTCTGCATTTACGGCATAAGTTACAATATTACTATCAACATTAGATTGTAATATTACTCTACCTTGCTTATCCTTACGTCCAGCTCTACCAGAAGTTTGAACCAAGAGTTGAAATAATTTTTCATTTGACTTAAAGCTAGGAATTGCTAACATACTATCGACAGATAATATACCTACAAGAGTAATATCTGGAAAATCAAGCCCCTTAGAAATCATTTGCGTTCCTAACAATATATCAGCTTTCTTATTTTTAAAATCTGTTAATAATTTTTCATACATACCTTTTCGTGAAGTTGTATCAGAATCCATTCTTATTATTTTCGCTTCTGGTAATTTACTTTTAATATATTCTTCAACCTTTTGAATGCCAAATACACCTGATACTAATTCTGGATTTTCGCAACATTTTTTTATAGAAAATATTTTTTTTCTATAACCGCAAAAATGGCACTGTAAACTTTTATCATTTTTATGATAATTTAAACTTATATCACACTTTTCACATTTATAGATATGACCACAAGTAAAACAACGTATGAAATTAGTGTATCCCCTCTTATTAATAAGTAAGAGAACTTGCTCATTTTTAGAGATAGTCTCCTCAATCATACCAAGTAATTTTTCATCAATAACATTTTCCTTATTTTCTAAAGAAATTACATCTATTATAGGAGATTGATTATTAAATCTTTTAGATAATTTCAACAATCTATTTTTTTTGAAATTTTTAAATTCATAGTATAAATCAACTGACGGAGTTGCACTCGCATAAAGTAGTGTTGCTTTGTTAAACACAGCTCTTTTTTTAGCTATATCTTTTGCATCATACCTAGGAGATTCTTGTTGTTTATAGGAATTTTCATGTTCTTCATCTATTATTATCAATCCTATATTTTCAAAAGGAGCAAATATTGCTGACCTTGTTCCTAAACATATATTAACTTTCTGTTCTTTTATTTTTTTCCATTCATCATATTTTTCTTTTTTATTTAATCTGGAATGCAAAACAGAAATATTATCGCCAAAAACTTTTTTAAATTTTTCTTCAATTTGAGGTGTTAGTATAATTTCAGGAACTAAAATAATAGCTTGTTTACCTAAATTTATACAATCTTTAACTAAATTTATATAGACTTCTGTTTTTCCCGAGCCAGTAACTCCATGTAGCAAATAATCTGCAAATTTTTGATTAATAAGACTTTGTCTTACAGTATTATAAACTCTAGTTTGTTCTTCATTTAAAATATTCTTATTATTATAAGTATATTCATTAGCTTCAAATATATTTTCTTTATAAATATATTTTATTATATCTTTTTCTAATAAATTTTTTATAACACTTTCTCCTATTTGGAGCTTATCTTTTATCAATGATTTTTTTATATCAATATTTTTTTCTAAATAGTCTATTAATATTTTTTGTTTAGCGGTAAGTTTTATATTATTGCCAAAATTATTTAAAGTAACATATTTTTCATTATTAGATTTTAATTGTTCTTCTACGATACTAATTAATTTTATTATTTTATTAGAAATCAAATATGATAACTCTTCTGAATCTAATAATCTTTCTAATTTATTTTTTTCTACAATTCCTTCATTAGAAAAATATTTTTTATATTGAAAAAGTGTTAAATCATCAGCTGCTAATTTATAATATTCTTTATACTTATTTTTTAATATTGTTGGTAACATAGCTTCTATAACTTGTATCTGAGTACAATATAGTTCATCAGCCAAAACAGAAGATAAGAGTATTAATTCATTATTTAATACTGGATAATCATCTTTTATTTTTTTAATTTCTTTTATTTTAGCTACATCAAAATTAGGGTTTTCTTTTTGTTCAACAATATATCCCTGAATAATTCTACTACCAAAAGGTACTTCTACCCTATATCCAAGTAAATTTTTGTTGATATATTTTTGAGGAATTTTATAATAAAATTTTTTATCAATTCTACTGTTTTTCACATCAACTATTACTTGAACAAACATAAAAGTACCTTTCTCTAATTAATCTATTAATTTTGATATTAATGATTTCGCAATATTTGTTTTACTTGTTTTATTTATCTTGTAGATATTATCATATTTATCTATTATAGCAACTTCATTATTGTCTGATGCAAAACCTATATCTTTTTTAGAAACATCATTAGCAACAATAAAATCTAAGTTTTTCTTTTTAATTTTTTCTTTAGCATAATCAATTACATTATCCGTTTCCGCCGCAAAGCCTACTAATATTTGATTATCTTTTTTATTTTGACCTAGATAATATAATATATCATCTGTTCTTTCTAATTCTATTTCGATATTACCAAGTTGTTTTTTTACTTTTCTATCATACTTTATTACTGGAGTATAATCAGATACAGCAGCTGCTTTTACTACAATATCACACTCTTCATAATATTTTTTTATTTCTTCAAACATATCATAAGCAGTAACTATACTTATGACTTCAATATTTGAGTTTATAGGGCTATAATCAGTTGCAGTTATCAAATAGACTTTTGCTCCTTGATTAGCAAATTCCTCTGCTATTGCAATACCCATTTTACCACTAGAGGGGTTGGAAATAAATCTTACAGGGTCTATATATTCTTTGGTTGCTCCAGCAGTAACTAATATAGTTTTATTACTAAATTTCTTTTCCACTAAAACAGAATTAATTATTGTATCCGTATCTGATAACTTGCCTTTGCCCTCATCGCCACATGCTAAAATCCCCGAAGCAGGTTCTATAAAATTAAATCCTAATTGCTGTAATTTAAAAATATTTCCTTGAGTTATTGGGTTATTATACATATTTGTATTCATAGCTGGTGCTATATATATTTTAGAAAAATCATTTACTGCTAAAATTAAAGTGCTAGCTAAATCATCAGCTATTCCGCTAGCTATTTTGGCAATAATATTAGCAGTAGCAGGAGCAATTATTATTTTATCTGCCCATTTATTTAAGTCTATATGCTGTATTTCTTTTTCGTTTTTTTCTATGAATGTATCAGTATAAACAAAATTTTTTGATATTGTTTGAAATGACAATTCTGTTACAAACTTAGCAGCATTTTCTGTCATTACAATTTTTACATTATGACCACTCTTAGTTAATTTACTAACTAAATCTAGTGATTTATAAGCTGCAATTCCTCCAGAAACTATATGTAATATATTCATAAAATTCCACCTATTTATTCATTATTTTTTCCAAATACTGCTTGTTCTAACCTAGATATTCTTTTTAATATATCTATATTACTAGATGGTGTTGATACAGATTTATCAACTTCCTTACTTGTTGTTTTTAATGCACTTATTTTTATTTTAAGATTTTGATTTTCTATTTCTAACTCTTTTAATTTTATAAGAGTTTTTTCCATAAACATATAATCTTCTATAATAAGGTCTAAATAGTTATTTATATCTTCAATATCATATCCCTTATCTTTACTTTTTTTAAATTCTTTTTCGTATATTTCTATAGCCGTTAAATTCATAATAACAATCTCCTTATTAATTTATTTCTGAAAAATAAGCAACACAACTTAAAAAATAAAGTGGTGCTGTTTCAGCCCTTAGTATTCTTCTACCCAAACCAATACTACTATAACCACAATTGTTAAATTCTAAAACTTCTTTTTCTGAAAAACCACCCTCACTTCCAAAAACAGCTATTACACTTTTTTCAAATAAATCAGAATTTAATAGTTTTGATAAATTATTATTATTTTCATTCTGCGATTCATTTTCATAAGCTATAACCTTATAATCAATATCTTCATTTTCGTTTATTAAATTTCTTATTGAATCTACATATTTAATACTTGGTATAAGGCTTCTTTTAGATTGTTCCGAGGCTTCTTTAGCAATTTTTTCCCAACGTTTAAGTTTTAAATTTAATTTATCTGATTTTATTTTAGCAATATTTCTTTCAGAATTAAAAATAATTATTTCTCTAACTCCTAATTCAGTAGATTTTTGTATCAGATATTCTATTTTATCACTCTTAAGTGGTGGTATTGCTATTTTTGTTTTAGTAGGTAATTCTGTTTTATCTGCTACTGCTGATATTGGTAATATATTAACACATTTATTGTTAATATCAACTATACTACATACATACTTTTTTTTATCAGAAAATACTATATAAATTGAAGCACCAACTTTTTTTCTCATAACTCTTAATATGTGAAAGCTATCATCTTCATTTAAAGTAAATTCTTTTTCTTCAAATTTTTCATCTAAAAAATATTGTTGCATAAAACACCTCAAATAAGTATATCTATATTATACCATATATTACATTATATTATTCTTTTCTCTGATTTCTCCAGATTTGTAATTTTCTAATAAAATTTTTAGAACTTTTATCTGATTTTGTAACTCTAAACCAGTATCCGTATCCTTTATCATTTTTCTATTTAAATTTTTATCAACAACTCGTCTAGTAGAAACAATATCAGTTTCTAATTTTATTGCTTCGTCCCTACTTGTAAAAATATCGTGTTTCATTATTTGAAGTCCATAAGAATTATATGTCAATGTATATCCACCATGACCTGTTGTTTTATTATATGCCTTAGACATACCTCCATCAATTACAATAGTTCTTCCATTAGCTTTTATCGGGTCTTCTCCCTTAGTTGCCTTTACTGGTGTATGACCATTGATAATATGACCATCCTCATTAAGTCCAAATTCTTTCAATAATTTTTTAGAAAATTCTTCCCTATCTCGTAATTTATAATACGGATTTTTAAGTTCTATATGAGATTCTTTATCATCAATAAAATATCTTTCAAATGTAGTCATATCTTTTTTACCGAATAATGGAGAATTTTCTCCCTGCCATAGATACAAAAATATACCATGCCCTTTTTGCTCTTTGCTATAATATGCTTTTCTAACCTTACTATCAAAAAAATCTAACATCTCTTTACCCTTGTAAAGTTTATTTTTATAGTTCACTCCTTTGAAATCCCCATTTTCATCAACCGGCATACAGCCATGCAATAATAAATTTCCATTATGGCACTTGTACATAGCCCCGCTATTAATCATAAAATCAATATGTTTTCTTAATTTTTCACTAGATACAAAAGATTCTCTTAATTTTTCTATTAAAATTTCTTCATCTTTATTAAGTTTATAAGGATTTTCTATATCAACCGTTGGAAAATTACAACTACTTAATTTGAAATTATTTTCTCCAATTTGAATATTACCAGTTTTGTAATCTATTTTATCTAGTAATAACCTACTGCTTAAATTAAATTCTGGATATTTATCAATGAAATATTTTTCCAACTTAAATTGGATTATAGCAATAGCCTTGTGCATTTTAGCTATTTGTAGAACTTCTCTTTTGCTGTATTTGTCATATTTTGTTAGTTTTGGTAAAAATTCTATACACTCATCATCAGAATAATATAACTCAGCAACGTTTAGCAAATTTCTTAAAGAAATACCATATCTATCTTCTATTATATCTAAATTATCATATCTAGCACATATTCGTAAAACATTTGCTATGCAAACTAAATCACCACAACTTGCTCCTATCCATAGCATATCGTGATTTCCCCACTGAATATCAACAGAATGATAATCAATCAGTCTATCCATTATTTTGTCAGGATAAGGTCCCCTATCATAAATATCTCCCACTATATGCAAGTGATTAACTATTAATCTCTGTATAGAGTAAGATAATTTTATAATAAATGTTTCCGAAATATCTAATTCAAAAATTGTTTCTATTATTTTATCGTAATACTTTTGTTTATCAGAATTAAATTCCATTTTATAAATTAATTCTTCTATTATGTAACTAAATCCTTCAGGTAAAATTTTTCTTACCTTAGAGCGAGTATATTTTCTTGCGGCAACTTTCACAACTTCTAAAAGATTAAGTATTAAATCTTTTTTTAAGTTTTTATAATCTTTATTAGCATATTCTTTTTTTAACAATAGTAATTTATCTTCTGGATAATAAATTATTGTAGCTAATAAGTTAATATCATTAGCAGTCAAATTATTTTCAAAAATTTCTTTTAATTTTTCCTTTATCACTCCAGAACCATTTCTTAAAATATGGTCAAAAGCTGCATACTCCCCATGTATGTCACTTATGAAATGTTCTGTTCCTTTTGGAAGAGATAAAATAGCTTCTAAATTAATAATCTCCCTAGTTACTTCATCAATACTTTTAAAATTTTTTGATAATAATTCTAAATGTTCTTTTGAAATATTCATATTATTCTCCCTTTAACAAAATATTTTATTATATTTTAACATCTAGCAATTTCATTTTCAAATAAAATAGAGATGATATAAAATCATCTCTATACTATATTTTTTAATTAAATAATCTTGATATATCATTCCATGTAACTGCAAGCATTAATATTATTAATAACACACTAAAAATAGCAGTAGCATAATATTGAGCTTTTTTACTTATTGGTTTGCCGAAAGCAGCTTCATAAAGTACAAAAATTATTCTACCTCCATCTAAGACAGGTATTGGAATAAGATTCATCAAACCTAGATTTACACTAAGTAATCCTACCCATCTTAAAGTTGTGATAAATCCATTTTTAGCTGCTTCAGTTGTCATTTCATATATGGCCACCGGTCCACCTAATTGGTCTAAATTAAAACCACCACTAAAAACAGAAACAAAAAGTCTTACTATACCAGTAAATATAAGAGTACCGTAATATAAGGTTTTACTAAGTCCATCTTTGATAGAATTAAGTATATTATGGTCGTATTTTACTTCTATACCAATAGAATATTTTTTAGTTTCATTACCATTTTTATCTTTGACAATTTCTGTCTTTGGCGTAACTTTGATTATTTTTTCTGTTCCTTTTCTATCTACCAAAGTAGTGATTTCTTTACCCTCATATTTAACAATATTTTCCCCAATTTCAAGCCAAGTATTTATAGGAACACCATTAATTTCTTTTATTACATCATCAGCTTGGAATCCTGCTGAATAAGCTGGAGTATTTTCAACTACCTTACCTATAATTGCTTTATTTATAGGAACACCATTACTAATAGATATACCAACAAAAATAATTGCCGCCAATATAAAGTTCATCAAGGGACCAGCAAATAGAGTTAGAAATTTTTTTTGCCAAGAATGTGAAGAAAACATTCTTTCTATGGGAGCTATTTGTTCTTCCATACCACTAAATACAACACAAGCATCTTTTCTGACTGAAAATTTTTCTAAATCTTGTCCACTGTTTACAAAACCTTCTATAAATAAATTATCTGTTAAATCATATTCATTTACTTCGATAGGGAATAAATCAACATCATTACTTTTATCTAAAATTATTTTTTCTACTTTATCTTCAGAATCTAATTTTAAAAAAACTTGCATTCCCTTTTTTATATCATAAGGAGAAACTTCATTATTAAAATCAAAAACATTGTCAGGCATTTTTACATAGCCACCTATCGGCAATAATCTAACTGTAAAATTTGTTTCTCCGATTTTTTTATGAAATATTTTAGGACCAAAACCTATTGCAAACTCTTGGCACAATATACCTGATTTTTTAGCAACAATAAAGTGTCCTAACTCATGAACTGTTACTACAACAAAAAATACTAATAAAAAAACAATTATTCCTTGCATTTAATTCCTCTTTTCTAAATTTATTTTATTAATTCCAAAAGAATTAATAAGAATGGAGCTGATAATATTAAAGAATCAAATCTATCAAATATCCCTCCATGACCAGGCAATATATTGCTACTATCTTTAACATTATATTCACGCTTATAGGCTGATTCTACCAAATCTCCAATTTGTCCTATTAGGCTAATAATAATAGTAACAGATATTGCTATTAAAATATTACTGAATATATCAGTTGTTAAATAAAATATAATAGCCACAATAATAGATAACAAACTTCCTATTATTGAACCTTCTATTGATTTATTAGGACTGATATTTGAAGATAACTTTCTTTTCCCAAATCTCATACCTCCAAAATAAGCCCCGCTATCAGTTACCCAAATAGTTAGCAATAAATAAAATAATAGTGATAAACTTATCTCTCTAATTGCATTTAAAGAATAAAATCCTAATGTTATGTAAAACGATAAGAAAAATACATTAGCAATATCAACTAATTTAATTTTATGATTACTTATAATTATATTTAAAAATAATAAAAAAATAATTATTAATAAACTTAAAGTTAAAATTTCATTACTAAAATATTTTTTGAAAAAAAATCCTAATACGAATAATGACGATAAAATAAAAACACCAATATTTATTTTACCAAAAGTAATTTTTACTATTTCATAAACTGATAAAAAACTAAGAACTAAAGAAGCAAATAAAAAATAATTTCCTCCTAATACTAAAAATGGCACAAAAAGTATTAATGCTACAACAGCTGTCTGTATTCTAGTCTTCATTTAAACCTCCAAATCTTCTATCTCTAGCTTGATATTCTTGTAAAGATTTATAAAATTCTTCTTCTGTAAAATCTGGCCAAGCAACTTTAGTAAAGATAAATTCACTGTAAGCTATCTGCCATAATAAAAAATTAGAAATTCTTTGTTCACCTGATGTTCTTATCAATAAATCTGGATTAGGAAAATCTTTTGTGCTCAAATAATTAGAAAAAATTTCTTCACTTATTTTGTCTAAGCTTATAACATCATTTTTATAATCATTAACTATATCTTTTACTGCATTTAATATTTCTAATTTAGAGCCATAATTAAGTGCAAAAATTAATTTTAAACCAGTATTGCTTTTTGTTTCTTCTATCGCCTTATTAATTGCATTTTTAGCACTGTCAGGCAAGTCTGCTACATTACCTATAACTCTAACTTGCACATTATTTTCCATGAGTTCAGGCATGAAACTAGAAAACATTTTTTCTGGCAAACCCATTAAATAATTAACTTCTTGTTTTGGTCTAGACCAATTTTCTGTTGAAAAAGCATAAAGAGTTAAATATTCTATTCCCAAATTTGATGCGTATTTTGTAATTTTTTTTACAGTCTGCATTCCTTCATAATGACCTTTTATTCTCGGCAAATTTCTTTTTTTAGCCCATCTTCCGTTACCGTCCATAATTATTGCGACGTGTTTAGGAATTTTTTTTATAATTTTGTCTTCTAGTTTTTCTTTTTTATTTTTTTTAATAAAAAACTTAAACATAAATACTCCTAGCTTTTTATAAAGTAATTCAAATAATTATAACATAAATATTTATAGTCAACAATTATTATACAAATAAAAAATAAAAACAGCAAATTTTTGCTGTTTTTATTTTAAGCTGCTAATCCTTTAATTGCTACTCTTTCTAATTTAATTTCTGTTTTTGGTGCAATACGCAACACCACAGTAGCAGTTCCTATTTCTACTATTTCTCCATAAATTCCTGCAAATGTAACAACATTGTCTCCAGGTTTTAATGAATCCTGTAATAATTTTAATTCTCTATTACGTTTGTTTTGTGGGCGTATTATTAAAAAATACATAAAAGCAAAAATCACCACAAACATTAAAATACTATATAAATTCTGCATAATTTTCTCCTATAAATTTTATAATATCTATTTTACTATACACTAATAAAAAAATAAACTATTTTTTAAAAATTTTTAGGATTTTCAACATTTAATCCATATTCTTCAAAAAATTCTTCTTTATAATCTAGTAGTCTATCTTCCATTATTGCTTGTCTAATATTTTTCATCATATTAAGTAAAAAGTGAATATTGTGTGTTGTTGCCAATCTAGCCCCAAAAATTTCATCAGCTTTAAACAAGTGCCTTAAATAAGCCTTAGTATAATTTTTACAGCAATAACAAGTACAATTTTGGTCTAGAGGAGTAAAATCTTCAGCAAATTTTGCATTTTTTATAACAATTCTTCCTTTACTCGTCATACAAGTTCCATTTCTTGCTATTCTAGTAGGTAGGACACAATCAAACATATCAAGACCCCTTATTACTCCTTCAAAAAGGGCATCAGGAGAACCAACTCCCATTAAATATCTAGGTTTATTAGTTGGTAATAGTGGCATTGTTTCTTCTAAAACTCGGTACATAACTTCTTTAGGTTCTCCAACAGATAAACCTCCTATTGCATAACCTGGAAAATCCATACTAACTAAATCTTTGGCGCTTTGTTCTCGCAATTCTTTAAAACCTGCTCCTTGAACTATACCGAATAAACTTTGATTTTTATAATTAGTGTGAGCTTTTAAACATCTTTCTGCCCATCTTGATGTTCTTTCGACAGATTTTCTAATATATTTATAATCGTGATTAAAGTCTGGGCATTCATCAAAAGCCATCATAATATCACTACCTAATGAAGTTTGTATACTAACTGCTTTTTCTGGTGATAAAAATAATTTTTCTCCTGATAGGTGATTTTTAAAATGTACTCCTTCTTCTTCTATTTTTCTAAAATCACTCAAGGAAAATACTTGAAATCCGCCAGAATCAGTTAGAATACTACCATCATAATTCATAAATTTGTGTAAACCACCAGCTTTTTCTATTATCTTTTCTCCTGGTCTTAACCATAAATGATAAGTATTAGATAATATTATGTTAGCTCCCATATTTTTCACTTCTTCTGGAGACATAGTTTTTACTGTTGCTTGTGTTCCTACTGGCATAAAAACAGGAGTTTCAAAACTTCCATGAGGTGTGTGAACTATACCTAATCTTGCACCTGATTGTTTACAAGTTTTAATATGTTCATACCATACTGCATTATTTCTTACGTTTTTCATTTATTCCTCCAAAATTAATATATATACATGACATCTCCAAAACTAAAGAACCTGTATTTATTTTTCACTGCAATATCATATAATTTTAACATACTTTCTCTATTATAAAAAGCACTTACTAACATCAGTAATGATGATTTTGGTAAATGAAAATTTGTTATAAGTCCATCAATACATTGAAATTTGAAACCAGGATATATGAATATATCAGTCCAACCTGATGTTTCAATTATTTTTCCTTTATTATCTCTAGCTATAGTTTCTAATGTTCTTGTAGTTGTTGTACCAACAGAAATTACTCTTTTCCCCTTACTTTTAGTTTTATTTATAATATCTGCTGTTTCTTGATTAATTTCATAATATTCTGTGTGCATTTTATGAGTTTTTATATCTTCAACTGCTACTGGTCTAAATGTTCCCAAACCCACATGTAGTGTCAAATAACAAATATTTACACCTTTTTTCTTAATATCTTCTAACAATTCTTTTGTAAAATGTAAACCAGCTGTTGGAGCTGCAGAAGAACCTATTTCTTTAGAATATACAGTTTGATATCTTTCTTTATCTTCTAATCTTTCTTTTATATATGGGGGCAAAGGCATAAGACCTAACTCATCAAGTCTTTCTTGAAATATCCCCTTAAAAATAAACTTTAATTCTCTAAAACCGTCATCTTTTACAGCTATACACTCAGCCTGCATTATACCACCAAAATCTAAAATAGTACCAACTTTTACTCTTTTTGCTGGTTTTACCAAACATTCCCATTTTGTATCTACTTTATTTTTTAATAATAAAACTTCTATACTAGCCTTAGTATCTATCTTTTCACCAAATAATCTTGCAGGCATAACCCTAGTATTATTTAAGACTAGAGTATCTCCACTATCAAAATAATTAACAATATCAAAAAAATTTTTATGACTATAAGAATTATCTTGTTTATTAATAACCAATAATTTACTATCATCGCGTTTTTTAAGTGGGACTTGTGCAATTAGATTTTCTGGTAAATAAAAATTAAAATCTTCTAATTTCATTGTATTCTCCTAATATAATCATTTTCATTATAAAAAGGCAGCTTAATTGCTACCTCTTACATATTTTATATGCGAAAGCAAATTCATTATTATTCCTAAGGTAATACTAAGAATAAACATAGAGCTACCTCCAAAGCTAAAATAAGGAATAGGAACTCCGGTTAATGGAAGAGAAGCAGAAACTCCTCCCATATTTATTATAGTTTGAATAAATAATAATGCCGCAAACCCAAGAGCAAAAAGAGATTCAAAAGTTTTTCCTGCTTTTAATCCAGTATATATAATTTTTAATATTATTATAGACAAGAGTAAAACTAAAAATAATACTCCAAAGTAGCCCAACTCTTCAGCAGTTATTGCTAATATGAAATCTGTATGTGCCTCTGGTAAATATCCTAACTTCTGTATAGAATTTCCTAAGCCTCTTCCAAATAGTCCACCATTGCCAAATGAAATTAAAGAATTAACAACTTGACTATCTGAACTACTTTTTCCATAAAAAGGGTCTAAAAATGTTTTTATCCTATTTACTCTGTATGAACTACCACTAGAAAAAATAACTATTATTAGTAAGAAAAACAATGCTCCAAAAGCACCTAAAATTGAAATTTTTATAATAGTATAAATATTTCTAAAACTTATATTAGCACATAAAACCATGACAACTAAAACAAAAACGGTTATTAACATTGTTCCAGTATCATTTTGTAAAAAAATAAAAACTAATACTGCTAAAGGAACTGCAAAAATGCTGGCTAATTTTTTAAGTGGAGTGGGTCTTAAAAGAGTTCTCTTCCTCGATTCTAATATCAAAGCCATATAAGCAATTATAAAAATTTGAGCTATCGTAGATGGCTGAAATGTAAATCCAGCTAAATTTATCCAAGAGTGAGCACCGTTTACTGATGCTTGAAATAGTGGAATTATTAAAAGTACTATAATAAATAAAAATCCAGACGTATACATATTTTTATTTTTAAAAATTTCATATGGAATTATAGTTGCAAAAACAAGATAAGCACATAAAGAGATTGTTGCCCAAATTAGCTGTTTTATTAGAAAATAATTTGCAGCAACTGGAACATTACCTGTGAACATTCCGTACTTATTACCTATCATACTAGCACTATAAACCATTATACAGCTAAAAACAAATAAAATTATTAGAGATAAAGTTACAAATATATCCAATTTCTTATAGCGTTTTTCTTTTGCTACACGTTTTAATATTTTTTTTATATTCATATAGGTTTAATTAATTTTTCTTTTCTCAATATTAAGATATAGATTATTAAGTTTATTCTCTAAATCTTCTAAAACTTCTTTGCTATAACTTTTTGTAACAAATCCTATCTCAACTGCAAGTTCTAACTCTTTTGAAATCCCATAAATTTGAGTGTCTATTACATCCTGATAAAGAGGACACTCTCTATATTTTTTTACAGATAGCTGAGCTTCAATAAGTTCTTCTACCTTTTTTATATCTTGTCTGATTTTATTAATTACTTTTATTTTCAAAATATTGTCCATATTCATTCTCCTAACAATTTATTGTAAAAGTCTTTGCTCTTTTTTTATAATGGTTACTGCTCTTAGATAAGTATCTTGAGTAATTAAACCTAGTCTATATAACTCCATTATCTCAAATTTTGTTAATTGAAGCAAGTGCAGTCTATTTTTCATATAAATAATTATATCAAAAGATTTTAGTAATTGCTGTATATCGAAAAAATCCTTCATGAAATCTACCCCTTACTATTTATTTCTTCTCTAAAGTTTAAATATTTAATATCCTTATCTAATTTAATAGCTTTATCTATATATTCTAAACTTTTACTATAATTACTTTCCTTGTATTCTATTAAGGCTAATTGATAATAGATTGGTGCGAATTTATCATCAAAATTAATTCCATCTAAAAACACTTTCTTAGCTTCTTGTACTGTTGATGTTGTTATTTTCATCATACCTAATTCATAGTATGATAGTATTGATTTATTATTAGAATTTATTTCTAATTCTAATTTTTCTGTTGAAGTATATCTGTTCACCTTAAGCAATCTTTCATTTACTGAATTTAATCTATAATTATTAATTGAACTTTTCATATCTATACCAAAAATATTAATAAATATTCCTAAAACCACAACTAATGAAATTAAAAATATAGCAAATTTACTGTTTGTTCCTTTTAATAGTGCTATCTGAACAAATATTCCTAAAATAAAGGCAAACATATACATACCTATTGATATTTTAAAATCTGAAATTAAATTGAGTAAAATTAAATATATAATAGGCATTACAGCTGTATAAATAAATTTAAGATTATCATTTCTTTTATTAAGTTCAAAAATAAACATAGCACCTAACAAACCAAAAAATGATAAATTTATTGTGTTGGTATATTGTATTTGGTTAAGAATTAAAAATAAATTACAAAATAAAGAAACAGCCAACAAAATTATTATTGAATTTTTTAAACTTAATTCTTCATTTAATAAAACTGAACACAGTACGATAAATCCAACTATAAAAATTAAATGAAGTGAATTTTGAAAAATAAATATGTCCGTATATAACCTATAAAATTGACCACTTATAATATTTTGATAATTATACTCAAAATATTTATATATACCTCCCTTGCTATAATAAAGCAAAATATAATTTAATAAAAATAATAAAACAAAAAATATTGCTATTAAATTAAAGTAAATATTTGTAGATTTTAGTTTTTTATCTTTATACTTGTATCTGTCAACTACCCTATTCTGGTATCTATCGCTATCCACAGATATATCAACAAATTTTATATCACCTTTTTTTATAAAATTATGTATGTTTTTCTCCGATACAACTACTCTTTCTACAAGTAATTCTTCTGAAACCTTATATTTTTTATATTCTTGAATATCATTCTCTTCTTTAGAAAAATGTAATATCTTTATTTTTAAGCTACTTAATTTAAAATGTTTTTTTAATCTTTTTTCGTTTTTTATAATATTATAAACATTAGCATCTACTGTCGGATTGTCTAGCTTGTCATTATAAATTAATCTGGTAATCTCATTTTCATGATTTATCAACCAAATATCTTGTTTTTCTTCTCGATAATACAAAACTTCATTATTATATTTTGTTGTATATAGATAAACTATTTTCCAAAATTTTTTATCATCCATAATTAAGTTATCCTCAATTAATAAACTTAAACAGCTCTTGCTATTTAAGTTTAACTAATAATATTTTCTCATTATATTCTAACTTTCCATCTTTTTTTAGAAATATTAAGTCTGAAACTAACTCCATGTTAGTTATTATACACGGTATAAGTGTAGATTTTGCTTTTTCTTTTATTAAATTCAAATCAAAGGTAACTAAATCTTGTCCACTTTCTATATCATCGCCAACATCTACATGAAATTTAAATCCCTGAGCTTGCAAATAAATTGTATCCAAGCCTATATAAATAAGTAATTCTATACCTGAATTTGTTCTTATCATCATAGAGTGTTTTGTTGGAAATATATTTATAATTTTTCCTGCAACAGGCGAACATAGTTTATTTTTTGATGGAAGAATAGCAAAGCCTTGACCTAGCATTTTTTGAAAAAACTGGGTCTGGAATATCTGCTAGTTTTACAAATTCACCTTTGACAAATGAATTTATCATTAATTCTGAAAATATATTTTTTTCTTAAATAACTTCAAAAATAAATTCATACTAAAATGACCCTTAAACTTAACCTACTCTACAATTTTAACATATCTAAGTATAAAACTCAACAAAATTAAGTAGCTAATACCGCTATATTAAATTTGATTTTTTTTAAATAAATAATTATAATTATTGCATATAGATAAAATTTTAAGGAGAATATTATGTCATTTTTTTCAAAAACAGGTAAGGATATTATTTTACCTAAAGATGTTCTTATTCAATCAAGAGAAACTGAAAATGTCAAGGGAGCTATAAACTCTACAATAGGCATGGCAACATTAAATAAAAAAGTAATGTACCTGCCTATATTGAGGGAGATAATAAAAAATTTATCCTATGAAGAATATTTACCCTACTCCCCAACTTCAGGTCATCCTACAGTTAGAAAATTATGGAAAGAAAAAATAATTAGAGAAAATAATAAAATTATTCCTGAATTTCTTTCTGAACCCATAACGACAGCTGGGATTACTCAAGGTATAGACCTTGTTGCAAATTTATTTTCTGATAAAGACGATGCTTTAGTATTACCAGACTTATACTGGCAAAATTATTCTCAAATATTTTCAGTAAAACTAAAAAATAAAATTTATAAATATCAACAATTTGAAAACGGACTTTATAGCATAGCAGGAATAAAAAACATATTGGAGAATTTACAAGAAAATAAAATATCAATGATATTAAATTTTCCAAATAATCCAACCGGCTACACACCTTCAAAAAAAGAATTTTCAGAACTAAAAGAAGTTTTAAAAAATTTTTTAAGTGCTAACCCTAATAAAAAATTAATTTTAATATGTGATGATGCCTACTTTGGATTATTTTTCGAAGAAGATAACAAAAATTCTACACTAAATGAATTTGCTGAATTAGTTAAATATGATAACTGCATAATCGCTAAATTAGACGGTATTACTAAAGAATTTTATGCTTGGGGCTTTAGATTAGGATTTTTAACCTATTATGTTAGTGATGATAAGTTGCGTAACGAAATCCTTGAAAAATCACAAGGTTTTTTAAGAAGTACAACATCTTCAGCTTCTAGTATTGCTCAAAAAACTTTAGAAATCTTGTTAAAAGATGATAAATACATAAATGAAAAATTAAAAAATGACAAAATAATTGAAAATAGATATAAAAAATTAAAAGAAGTAATAGAATTAGAAAATTTAGAAGAATACACAGAAATTTTGCCATTTAATTCAGGTTATTTTTTCACTATAAAGTTACCAGAAAATATAAACGCTCATGAATTTAGAATTAAACTTTTAAATGACTACAAATTTGGTGTGTATTCAATTGATAATTCTCACATAAGAATTGCATTCTCTTGCTTAGATGAAGAATATATTCCTATGATTATTAAAAGCATAAAAGAATGTATAATATCTTGGAAATAAATTTTTAAATTCTATTTACAAAACTTATAATAAATATTAAAAATAAAACTATAAAAGATAATTTTTCCTTTTATAGTTTTTTATTATCAAAAAAAGACTATTGATTTTATTTCAATAGTCTTAAAATATAAAATTTTAATTTTTGCCTTTTTTATTAATTCTTTTCATTATTTCTATAAAAATAAAATTAAATACTAAAATTAAAACTGATATAGCAAAAATATCTATATGTGTTATTGTATAATTTATCTCTAATACTTTACAAATATTTATATACAAGTAAGCTGAAATTACATAAATTATACTAGGAATTATTATAATATACTTTTTGTAAAACAAATAAATTTCCTCCCCTAAAAATTATTTTTTTCTATTTAAAAGTAAATCAGCTAATTCTATTAGCAAATTATTATTTAATGTATAAGCTGTATTCTTGGCTTTTTCTGTATGCTGTTCAAGTAAATTTTTACATTTTTCTATACCGTAAAAATTTAAATATGTTATCATATCTTCATCACTTGACATTTTCCCTATATTTTCAAATTCTCCGTAATAATCTAGGATATCATCTTTTATTTGATATGCTATACCTAATTCATTGCCAAATTCTTTTAATAAATTCAAATCTTTTTTGTTATTAGAAACTAAAGCTGAAAATAGGAGTGGTAAAATAATTAATTTACCAGTTTTTAACCTGTGCATATTTTTCAAATATTCAGCGTTAACTTTATATTTTTCTTGCCTAACGTCATATACTTGACCAGCTATCATGCCTTTAATCCCAGAAAAATTAGAAAGCAGTCTTATTAATTCTATTTTTACATCATTATCTAAAAATTTATTATCTGCGATTAACTCATAAGCCCAAGTTTGCATGGCGTCTCCTGTGAGTACAGCCATATCTTCTCCAAAAATTTTATGATTTGTTAATTTACCCCATCTATAATCATCATTATCCATAGATGGTAAATCATCATGTAGTAAAGAATATGTATGAATAAGTTCAATAGCCAGTGCCACATCCAAATATTTTTTGTAATCAATACCGTAATAATCTAGTAACAATAAAAATATAAGGGGACGTATTTTTTTACCCTCATTAACCAAAGAATATTCTATTGATTGTTTCAAATATTCTGATGTATTTAATTCAGAAATATTTTTTTTAGCAAAATCATTTATTAATTTTTTATTATCTAAGAAAAAAATATCAACTTTACTCTTCATTATCCAATTCCTTTTTTAAACTTAAAACTTTTTTTTCAGCTTTTTTAATTATATTGTTACAAGATTTTATAATATCTATTCCGGCTTTGTATTGCTCTAAGGCATCATCTAATGTTAATTCATTACTTTCTAATTTTCTTACTATATTTTCCAAATCTAATAATTGTTCTTCAAAGTTCTTTTTTTCCATACATAACTTCTCTCTTATAATAATTTATCTACTCTTGCTAATATATCCCCGTCCTTAACAGAAATTTTTATTTCATCATTTACTGACAAATCTGCAACAGAAGATATTTTTCTACCCTCTTTATCCTTAACTATGGCGTATCCTTTTTTTAATATATTTATAGGAGAATTATTTTCTAAACTATCAACTAAAGAATAGTAATTACTCTTATACTTTTCTATAATATCTAACCTTTTTAAAAGTTCTTTATTTTTAATAAGATTATCTTTTTTAATATTTATTGTATTTTTAATCAAGATATTTAACTTATCACTATAATTTTCTAATTCAGAATAAAAATAATGATAATTTTTTTCAAAATTTCTTATTTGATAAGTATTAGCCAAAGAAGATAACATATTTTTTTTGAAATTTATTTTTTCAACAATAAGTTTTGATATTAAATTTTCAGTATCTAGCAAATGATTTTTTAAATCTTCGATTGTAACTGATGTTACTATTTCGGCTGCCGCTGTCGGTGTAGAGGCTCTAACATCAGCTACAAAATCTGCTAAAGTAGTATCTGTTTCATGACCTATTCCAGTTATAATAGGAGTTTTACAATTAAATATTTCTCTTACTAAAAGTTCACTATTAAAACTCCACAAATCTTCGATACTTCCTCCCCCACGAGCTAAGATAATAACATCATTATCTTGCTCATCTGCCAATTTTAAATTTTTTATAATATCGTCAGTAGCATTTTCTCCTTGAACCAAAGATGAATAAATATTTATTTCAGCTAATGGATATCTTCTAGTGATAGTTCTTTTAATATCCTGTATAGCTGCCCCACTACTTGCTGTAATTACGGCTATATTTTTATTAAATTTTTTTATCAACTTTTTGTGTTCTTGTGAAAATATTCCTTCACCTTGTAACTTATCTTTTAATTCAATATATTTTTGAAATAAATCACCAATACTATCTTTTTTAATTTCATAAACTATTAATCTATGATTGCCATAGGGAAAATAAAAATTAAGTTCTGCCTTTATTAATACATTATCTCCATCTTTTATATCTACATTCGTAGAATTAAACTTTAAGGCGTTTATTCTAGTATTAGAATCCTTTATAGAAAAATAAAGTGTCCCATTTGTATGTAATTTACAATTAGACACTTCTCCTTTTAAATATATTTCCTTTAAGTAGGGGTCATGAACAAATTTTCTTTCCAAGTATTTATTAAGGGCAGTTACTGTTAAATATACTCTTTCTGACATTTTATTGTTCTTCTTTCTCTACAAAGCCTTTTAAAACACCATTAACAAATTTATAACTATCATCACTTTCACTATATTTTTTTGAAAGTTCAACTGCTTCATTAATTGATACCTTGTAAGGTATATCACTATAAAGTATTTCGTAAATAGCTATTCTCAATATTTGTCTATCCATCTTGGACAATCTTTTAATAGTCCAACCTTTTAAATTTTCAGAAATAATTTTATCAATACTTTCTTTTTTATTTATTATTTCTGCTAATGTAGTTATTATATAAGAATTATTTTTTATATCTTCAGTTTCAAAATATAAAATTTCATCAATATTTAAATATGTATTATCTAACTGAAATAATATTTTAAATACAATCTCACGTAATTTATGCCTAGTTTTCATATTATTCTCCTAGTAGTCTATACCAACAATATTTACATTAACATTTTTAGCCTTAATTTCTGTCATATTAAATAAAGTATTTCTAACATTATATTGTATTTTTCCTGCTACCTGAGAAACAGGATAACCAGATTTTAATTTGCAAGAAATTTCTACATTAAGTTCCTTATCATCAAAAGAAAGTTTTACACCTTTTGAATATTCTTTTTTGCCCATTTTTTCTAAAGTATTATTTTTAAAATTACCCACAAGTTTAGAAACTCCTTCAACTTCAGATGTCGATATGCTTACTATTACAGCTAAAGCCTGTGGTTTTATTTCTATATTTCCCAATTTATTCTGCATCATCAATATATCTCCTATATTAAATATAATATGTTCAATTATACTATAAAAATATTTACTTAGCAAATTTATAGAATAAAAAAAGTTGATACAAGAAATGTATCAACCTTAATACTCCACAGGCAGGACTCGAACCTGCGACCCTCTGATTAACAGTCAGATGCTACTACCAACTGAGCTACTGTGGATAAATGTAGGAGTAAGGGAAATTTGCTCCCTGCGATCTTTTATACTCCTATTGGTTTTCAAGATGAATACCTCCAGGCAGACTTAAATATTCCTCCTAAATAAAAAAATGGAGCGGGTGATGAGAATCGAACTCACAACATCAGTTTGGAAGACTGAGGTTTTACCACTAAACTACACCCGCATATCATTTATTCATTTTATTTTTTTATTATAATAAAATTTAATTTTATTGTCAATACTATTTTTAAAAATTTATAAAAATCGACAAGATACTTCTCGTCGATTTTTTAATTATTTATCTAGTTTTAACATAAGATAATTTCTCTGCATTTTTTTCTAAAAAATTTGGCAATTCATCATCTGGAATTTGACGCAGGTATAAATTAGATCTTATTATTTCATCTTCTTCACGACAAGTAGATAATACTAAATACCTATCTTTAGAATCAATTTTTATATTAGGATTTTTTGTAGTGGCATCTTTGCTAACTGCTGTTAATTGATTTGCAAAATCTGCATCACTTTCAAAAGTAGTTCTATAAAAAGCCGTAGTTTCTGGTACTATTATTAAGAATGCTACTTCATAATAATATTTTCTTTGAGGAGTTTCTATTACTACATAAGGATGTTCATCAAAAAAATCTTGTTTGTCGTAATAATTAACATCATTAAACATTCTTTTATCTGGTGCTTGACTTCCTCTGGCGTGAGCAAATAACCATGTTAATTTATCTGAAAAATTTTTATTATTATCCATATCCATAAAAACAGCACCTAAAAGTGGGACATCATTTCCTTCAAAAGTTTTAACTAAATATGTATAATTATCATTAGTTTGAACTATGGGTTCATCTAAATTAGTATTTGGAGCATATATATATCCTATCGTTTCTTTATTGATACTTAATAAGTTATCAAATCTTTCTTTTAGATAAGTTTTTTCTTCTTCACTTACTTTATATGAACTTTCTGCGGCTTCAACTTTATTAGAAATATTTTCTTTAATATTTTCTTTTTTACTACATCCCGTTATGACTAAGCCTAATATTAATAAACATAGTAAAAATATTTTTTTAAAATTAATATTTAATTTCAATTACATCACCTCCAATTTCATAATTTATACCTTATTGAGATATTTGTTAATCTACTATTATATCTACAACTTCTTCTAATTTTGCACCTAGGAAATATGAGTTTATGTCTTCTTTTTCCAACACTTCTGAAATATCTTTTTTACTATATCTCACACCTTCTAATTTTTTAGATATATCCTCTACATCCATAACTCCAAAGAAATCTCCAAAGAATTTAACATTAGTTATATGACCATTATCCACTTGAATATTTGCTTCTATTTTTCCAGTTGATAATCTTCTATTTCTCTTAATATTAAATTCTGGATTTTTTCCGTATACCCAATCCCAAGAATCATTTTTTTCTGTTTGAATTTTTTTAATTTCTGTTAATTCTTCTTCTGATAAAACATAGCTTGTCATGCCAAATTTTTCTTCCATGTGAAGTCTAAGTGATTCTTTAAAATCTTGAACAGTCATTTCTTCATTAGGAACATATTCTTTAATGTTAGTAACCCTTGAACTAACAGATTTAATTCCTTTTGATTCTATTTTATCTTTTGAAACTTTTAAAGCTTCTGATAAAACACTTGTATCTACATCAAACATCAAACAACCGTGATGCATTATTCTTCCATTTCTAACATATTGGGCATTACCACAGAATTTTCTTCCATCTATTTCCAAATCATTTCTACCCGTAAAACTTGCAGAAACACCTAGAGTTGCCAAGGCATCAATTACAGGTTGAGAAAAACTTTTGAAATCAAATGCTTCTCCACTTCTACCATTTGAAATTATAGTATAATTCAAGTTATTCAAATCGTGGTAGACTGCTCCACCACCGCTAACTCGTCTTACTATTTCAATTCCTTTTTCATCACAATATTTTTGATTAATTTCTTCCGTAGTGTTTTGATTTTTACCTACAACTATACAAGGTTTATTAATCCAAAGAATGAAAACATCATCTTTTTTAGCCAACTCATTAAAAGCGTAAAATTCTACTGCTGTGTTAAACTTAGGGTCATTACTTTTTGTATCTATATATATCATATTAAGTTTCCTCATTTATTAATAATACTAATATTATATAATTAATTTTCTAATTATGCAATTAAATATTATTTTTATAATTTATTTTAAAAAATTTTTTAAATAATATAAAGAAAAAATTTACAATAAATATTTAGCCTAAACATTTATTGTATAGAATAAATATTTTAAATTTTTATTTTTTTCTTTTTTTGTTTGAAACTAAAGTTACTTTGTTAGAATCAAAATTTTCTTTTGTTTTTGGAGCCTTATAAGGTGGGTAAAGTTTATAACCTATAAAAGTTTGAACTATCATAAATAATCCCCCAACTATATAATAAACTCCGACAGCTCCTGCAACCGTAAATGAAATAACTGAAATCATTACTGGTGTTAACCACTGAATCATTTTCATTTGCTCAGCCATAGCTTCTTGTCCTGGTTGAACATTAGTTTGCGGCATTAACTTCATAGTCAAATGTGTTTGATAAGCATAAACTATGAAGGCTATAACTGGTAATACATAAGACCTAGTCCCTAAACTGAAAACACCTAAAAAAGTAGAATCAACAATTCCAGCAGAATGTGCTGGATTTAATAAAGTAAAGTATATACCTGTCAAAAAAGGTGCTTGGATTAAAATAGGCAAACAGCCCCCCACACTTATTGGATTGGCATTGTATTTTTTCATTATTGCCATTTGCTCACGTTGCAAATCCATTTGAGCTGTTCTTATTCTTATTTTATCTTCTTTACTAATAGCCCTAACCGCTTCTTTTTTTAATTCCTCTAATTTTTCTTGAACTACAGATAATTCAGGTTTAGCTTTTTCCATCCCTATTTTAGATTCTCTTTGCTTTTTATAATTATTAAGCATAAAAGGCATTATTACTAATCTTAAAATAAGTGTTATTATTACTATCGCAAGTCCCCAGCTACCCACTATGTCATAAATAAATTTTAAAAATTTATCCATAGGTTCTACAAATCCATCGTAAAACCAACCGCTTCTATCCTGAGCAGAACATCCAGTAAGAGTAACCATTGAAACAAGACCTGCTACTATTGCTATTATCTTTTTCAATATATTTCTCCTTTAAATTTTTTACTTTTCAATTATAACAAATATATATTCTAGCGTCAATTATATATTTATTCTTTATCAAGTTATAATTTTTTTAAAATTAATTTTCTTAAATCTTTTTTACTTATATTTTCATAATTTTTTTCTAGTGGTTTACTATATGCATTTGCAAAATTATATAAACTCCTTAATTCATCATCTATTTGAAAATCAAAATTATATATTTTTTCTACAATACTTAATAAATTATCAATATTTATAGCTATTAATTTTTCCATTTCATTACTATTATATGCCTTATGAGCATCAGCGGCATTAATATCTCCTCTTTTTGTTACTCTTGTAAATATTAAATTACTATAATCTTCTTGAAGAAACAAGTCTTTATTTACTAAACCTCTTAGTCTATACTCTTTTTTCTCTTTTCCGTTATAAATTTCTCTATAAAATGCCCCAAAAATATTTTCTGTTTTTTTATTTAATATTAATTGTAAGGCTAAAATATAACAAAGTATTTGAGATATTTCCCCATTATAGAATTTATTTAAGTCAAAATCATTTTTACTACTCTTATAATCAATTATTAAATAATTATCACCTTTAAAATCAATTCTATCTATTGTTCCTTTAAATACAATATTGGGAATATTATATTGTCTAGGTAAAGTTTTTTCTATAACTTCTTTACCTTGTTTATAAATTACACTATCCTTAGAAAATTCCAATTTAAATTTTTTTTCTGTATCATAAAATTTGAATTTAGAAATTGCCATATAGTTTATCTCAATTTCAATAGCAAGAGTCAACCTAGTAATAATTTTTTCCATAATATAATTATTAGTTTTTAAAGATGATATCAGTATAAGATAATCCCTTATACTTTTATTATTACTATTGTTTATTTCGTTAATTAGCATTTCTCTTATATTTAATTTAGCAATTTCTATGCTATACTCATCTTCTTCATACAAGCTAGAAATTAATTCTGACTTTTCTAAAATATAATTTTTTACAACTTTATTATCCATAATTGCATGAAAAAAACTACCAGTATTTAAGAAATTAATATCATAATTTTCAACATCACTAACACCTAATATTCTTCTAAAGAAAAATTTATAGGGGTTATTTACATATTCTGATATTTTAGAAGAGCTATACTCATTAAAATTATCTTTACTTTTGATAAAAGTTTCTCTTAGTTCATCAGAAATAAAAAATTTATTTATATCTAATAATTCATTATTATAAAAAATATTATTGTTAATATCCTTATAAAATAACTCATCTGTTAATTCTATATTTAATCCTACATTATCTACTTTATTACTTAATAAATTATTATTTAAAATTTTATTATATGTATTTATTAAGAACATCAATTTTTTAATTATTTGGCTATTTTCTTTGGAATTAGTACTAATTAAACTTTTATAAGATTGAATAAATTTCATAAATAAATAATTTGCTTCTTTATAAGAATAAATTTTATCCAAATTATTCGTATAATAATCTAAATTTTTAATTTTATATCTTAAAATATCGTCTACTTTATTAATTTTTAAACTTGGAAAAATATTTTTTATTGTATTTAAGTATATTGAAGATGATGTTTCCTTAAAATCATTACTTAACTTCGTATAACTTATAAAAATTTTATCACTTACTCTACTAAGTGAAATATAACTAACAAATTCTTCATCAATAATCATACTTTTATTTGTAGGAGAAATTATTAGCCTTGAATTAAATAGTTTATCCTTATCACTATCATCTAATATACTTTCACTAGCCTTGGTTTTTGGTAAAATATCCTTATTAAAACCTATAATAAAGGCAATTTTTTTATTTTCTACCTTTGCCAAATCCATTTTTGCCATAATTACCGAATTTAAAATTTCAGGAATATTTCTATATTTTATTTTGTTAATTGCTAAAAATAATAATTCTTTAAAATCATTATAATCTATAGTTTTGCTTCCTACATTTTTATTAATACTTTCTAATATATTTAAAAATTTAGTGTAAACTTGTCTATCAATGCTTTCTTGTTGTAAGTCATCTACACTATCATAATGTTCTAAATATCTATTCAATAACATTTTTATATCAAAATAATTCAGTAATTCATCCAGGTTAGATATATAATTTTTTACTTTTTTCGATAATATAACTTTTTTTATTTTAACTACTATTGTTTCTAAAATTTCTTTTACAATTTCTAACTCAAAAGTTTTATATTTACTATTTTTAGACTCTAATAAATAATATTCCGAATGTAAGTCGTCATATTTTTTTACAAGTTTCATCTTTAAAATATTTTCTACATCTAAAATATTAATTATTCTACAATTTTCTAAACTAGGAATATCATTATTTTTAATATATTCTTTTAAGTCTTTATCTGGCACTTTAATATCATTAAAAATAATATATTTCAATAATAACTCTTTATATATATTTTCAAAATTTGTAAGTTGAGTTTTTAAAATATTTAAAATTGAAGTTGTAAAATCTTCATCTCTATAATTAAAAATATTAAATATTAATTTTATTAATCTATGGTTAGCAACATCTAAGTCTTTATCTAAATGAATTTTTATGCCATAATCATTAAAAATATTAATAAAATCTTCATAACTATCATCACGATAAAGAATTACAAAATCTCTATCATTCATATTATTTTCTTTTTTTAAGTTACATATATTTCTCGCTACTTGCTTAACTTCTAATTCTATATTTTCTGCCTCGTAAATTTTTAAAAACTCATCAGTTTCAAACTTATAAGATTTAGATACTTTAGGATACTCTGCCACTAAATAATTTAAGCTGTTATTTTTATACCTATTAGCATGAACATTTATAATATTAAAATCTAGTATCTTATTATTTTCCACATTGAATTTTATAGTATAATTATTTTCTTTATATTGATGAATAGCTAGCAAATTAAAAGATAATATTTTATTTCTTTTAATAATATCATTAATATAGGCTACTACTTCATGAGATTTTCTAAAAATATCCAAACTATACTTAAAATTATTATTTAAATCCTCTAATGTTAGTAAATTGTATTCTAAATTTTCAATATTATACTCTTCAATCAAGTGTTCAACTTTAAAATTAGTATATCTGTCAATATCCGATATTAATGAAATAGTAACTTTTTTAGATTTTTGTAATAATTTTTCAATAAAAGCATAGTGCATAGAAGAAAAATTATAGTAAGCATCAATATAAAATATGTAATCAGATAAATCCAAATAATCCATATAAAAAGTTATAATTTTGAAAAAATCAAACTTATCATATTTTTTATCCCTATCTAAAAATAACAAGTATTCTCTATATATTTCTAGTATAGCAAAAATTTTTTCTTTGTGATTAGCGTCAAGAGAATTATTATAATGATTTTCCAACATTTCTAAACTAATATTATATTCTTTAAATTCAGAAATAATATTATCAACAACAGAAATAAAATTAACATCTTGTAGTATTCTAGAGATTAAAAAATTATTACTATTTTTTAATCTCTCTGCTATATCAAGATAATAAAATAATCTTGCTTCCTCTTCCAATATTTTATTATCTATATTCAATTTTTTTGCAAAATTTTTTGCCATAGAATTAAAATTCATTACATCTATATTGAAAGTACCCTTAAATCTATCACAAAGCAATTTTTCAAAATTGTAACCATTTTGTTCCGGAGTTAAAACAATTATTTTATTGTTTTTTTTATTTTTTTCTATATCATCTAATATATAAGATGTTTTTCCAAGTCCACTAGGTGAAACTAAAAATTCTAAATTCAATTTTAAATCTCCTAAAATAAAAATACTAAATAATTTCTCTTAACAATTATATTATTTTTAAGAAAAACTATCTAGTATTTAATCATTTATTATTTTTATATTCTTTTACAACTTTTTCTAAATCATCTAACAAGTCATCAAATTCGTCCCAATTTTTTACCGTAGCCCCACTAGCTAGAGGATGACCTCCACCGTTATATTTTTCTGCTAAATTATTTATTACAGGCCCTTTGGAACGTAATCTAATTCTTATTTTATTACCTTCATCTATGGCAAAACACCAAGCCAACAAACCATCAAGTGTTCTTAATAAATTAACTCCACTAGAAACTTCACCAGCCTCTATCTTGTATTTTTCCATATCTTTTTTAGTAATTTTTAAATAAGCAACTCCATCATTATAAACTGAATAATTTTTAAATATGAAGGCTCTGAACCTCATCATTTTTTCTGATGTTGTATCAAGAAAATCAATAACTTTTGACATATCAAAATTATGCTTAATTAATTCAGACGCAATAAGCAAGGTATTTGAAGTTGTGTTAGGAAACAAAAATCTTCCAGTATCACCTACTATACCTACGTATAATAATTCAGCTGCCTTATCAGTAATGATAAAATTATATTTTTCATTTAGATAGCAATAAAAATCATAAATTAACTCACTACAAGATGATACAGTCGTGTCAACTAAATTAATGTTCGCATAATTATCTTTAGGAGGATGATGGTCGATTTTTATAAGGAAATTTTCTCTAGTAAATAATTTACCGTCTATCCTAGGAAAATTTGCAGTATCAGTAATAATTACCAAAGCTTCTTTGTAATCATCTTCTACCAATTCTTCTGTTGGAAATAGAAAAGATAGCGAGGGAGATTCTTTTCCTACTAAAAAAACTTTTTTTTCGGGGAAATTAGCTTTTATAATTTCTGCTAATCCTCCTTGTGAGCCGTATGCGTCTGGGTCTGGTCTTTCGTGTCTATGAATAATAATTTTATCATTTAATTTTATTTTTTGATAAATTTCTTCATATAATTCTACATTTTCTTTTATCATTGTTTTCTTTCTCTATTTAGTTTCTTCGGAACACTTGACAAGTTACCAAGGCTTTTGTAACCAAATCATTTTTATCATAAACTTCAACATCAAACCTAGCTGATTTTCTTCCAATATCCATAATCATAACCTTAGTAGTTATTATCCTATCTAAAGGAACTGTTTTTAAAAAATAAACATTTACATTCTGCATAAGAACTTCACTCTTATTGTAATTATGGCTAACTATATGTATTGATTCATCAATTATGCTTAGTAAAGCTGAACGTGAAAATGTACCAAACTGATCTAACATTTGAGGAATTACCTTTATTTGCAAACCTTCTGCTCTAGGAACTATTCCTTTTCTTATAATTTCATCAAATGTATCGCTATTTTGCGATTCTTGATACCTATTATTAGCTAACATTGAATTTATAACTATTTTTCTAGTAACTATTCCTAATAAAGTATTCTTGTCATCAGTTACGGGCATTAATTCAAATCCTTCAGACAGCATAGTATTGCCTACAGAGGATACAGGAGCGTCAAGTTTTGTTGTCATAACATCCCTTTCCATAACATCACGCATACTTGCTTCTTTTTTTTGTAAAAAAACATCACGAGCCGTTACTATACCAACAAGTTTCCCATATTCATTTACTACTGGAAATCTCGTATGACCAACTCTTAATTGTAATTCATACCAATCTTTTACTGTTGCTGATATATCAATTGTATATATATTTTCTCTTGGTATATAGATACTTTCAACAGTAACAATATCTCTCTTAATAATTTGGTCATTAGTTACACGATTTATCAAATGTGCTACTGAAAATGAGTCATGAGGTGTAACTATCAAAGGAAGATTTTTTATGTCTGCTACTTTTTTAATTTCTTCGCTAGGCATATAACCACCTGCAACCAAAATAGCACAATCTTTTGATAATGCCATAGAAATTATATTTGGTCGATTACCCACTATTAATAAAGTACCTTTTCTTATATGTTGGCCTATTTGTTCAGCATCCATTGCTCCTATTGCAAAATCTTGAACTATTTCATGTACTCCGCCACGTCCTGCTATAAGTTGACCCCCTACAATATTAACAATTTCAGAATAAGAAAGTTTTTCTATATTATCTCTTTCTTTCTTCTGGATTCTAACTGTCCCTACTCTTTCAATAGATGACACAAAGCCTCTATTTTCTGATTCTTTTATAGCCCTATAAGCTGTTCCTTCACTTACTCTTAAATCTTTAGCTACTTTACGGACAGATATTTTTGAACCAATAGGCAAAGATTTTATATACTCTAAAATTTTCTGATGTTTTGATTTCATATTAATCACTCCTAAAACTGTTTCATTATAAATCTGTATTACTATATATTATAAAACTTTTCAATAATAATTACAACTGTTTTATAATCTGTTATATAATTGTTTTAAAGCTTATTTTTCAACTGTTCGCCTTGATGGCAATTTTTTAGCATAACCTTCTTTATTTTCTTGTTTTACTCTTGCAATAGCTAGTGTATCATCTTTTATATCTTTAGTTACCGTAGTACCCGCGGCAACGACCACACCATTTCCTATGGAAAGAGGTGCTATAAGATTGGAATTACAACCTATAAAAGTATCATTGCCAATAGATGTTTTGTATTTATTTTGTCCATCATAATTCACAGTTATAGTTCCACAGCCTATGTTAGTATTATTTCCTATTGTAGCATCTCCTATATAACTCAAGTGAGCTGTTTTAGAATTTTTACCATAAGTAGAATTCTTAATTTCTACAAAATTCCCTATACGACTATTCTCTCCTACTTCAGAATTATTTCTTAAATGTGCATAAGGACCTATACTAGAATTTTTTCCAACTTTTGAATTTATTATAGTTGATTGCAATATATCTACTCCATCTTCTATAATTGCATTTTCTAAATAAGAATTTGGTTTTATCTTACAATCTTCACCAATTATAGTATTAGATTTTATAGTAACATTTGGATATATAGTTGTGTCTTTCCCTATTAAAACATTAGGTGCAATATATGTTGATGACGGATCTACTAATGTAACTCCTTTTAGCATATGTTCATTATTTATTCTACCTCTCATAATATTTTCTGCATAAGCTAATGCTACCCTGTCATTAACTCCAAAAGTTTCATCAAAATCATCACACACATAAGTTTCTATTTTTTCATTTTTTTCTCTAAGTAGTGATAAAACATCAGGAAGATAATATTCTCCTTGATTGTTATTATTTTTTACTAAATCAAGCATTTCAAATAATAATTTATTGTCAAAACAGTATATTCCTGAATTTATTTCTTTAATTTTTTTCTCTTCAGCTGTCGCATCTTTTTCTTCTACAATTTTTACTAAATTTGCATTTACATCTCTTATAATTCTTCCGTAAGAGTAAGGATTTTCTGCGTATGCTGTAAGAACTGTTGCTTTAGCTTGAGTTAATTCATGATGATTTAACATTGCATCTACTGTTGATGATTTTATTAGTGGTGTATCACCATACATAACAATAGTTGTTCCTTCTTTATCTGCAAGTTCTGACCTTGCCATTTTTACTGCATGAGCTGTGCCTAGTTGTTCGGATTGTAAAACAAACTTACTTCTATCTCCCACTACACTTTTCACTTGCTCTGCCCCATGTCCAACTACGGTAATAATTTCTTTCATACCTAAATTTTTAACACTATCTAAAACCAACTCCACCATAGTCCTATCACAAACCTTGTGCAATACCTTATATAATTTTGACTGCATTCTTGTTCCTTTTCCAGCAGCTAATATAACAACATAACGACTAGTCATTTTTTTCCTCCTTATCTTCCTTAAATTTATTTTTTAATAATTGTTTTAAAGCATTTCCTTCTTTTATATCAAATTCTCCCGTAACTTCATTTATATTAGTTAACTTGGCTAAATAAGTATAATTTTTATCAAAATCATTATCAGAGTCAAAGCATTCAGCTAGAACTGCCTTACCTACTACTTCAGCATCAAATTCTCTCATAAGAGTTTGCATACCGTTCATAACGCCTCCTCCTCTTAAAAAATCATCTACTAAAAGAACTTTAGAACCTGATGCTAAACTCTTCTTAGAAAGCACCATTGTTTCTATTTTTCTTCTTGAACCTGAAACAAAATTAATTGCAACAGTAGTTCCTTCTGTAACCTTATTATCTTCTCTAATAATTACAACTGGTTTATTTAATACCGAGGCTATGGCGTAAGCAACGGGTATTCCTTTTGATGCTACTGTTACTACTGCGTCAATTTTCCTATCTTGATAAATATTCGATATTAAAATACCTAGCCTATTCATTAAGCTAGTATCCCCTATTATGTCAGACATAAAAATATAGCCCCCAGCTAATAATCTATCACTAGACTTAAGTCTTTCTAAGAAATCTGAAACAACCTCTTTAGCTGCTTCTTCACTAAGTATTGGCTGAAAGATAACTCCACCATTAACACCAGGTAAGGTATTAATTATACCAATATTTTCTTCTTTAAAACTCGTTTTTATAATAAATATATCTTCGCTTATTGAAGATTTTGCTTGATTGAACTTAGAAACAAAATAAGTAAGTGGTATTAATTTATTAGGATTTTTTAATAAATATTCAGTCATTACCACAATACGTTCACTTCTTTTTAATTTCATATATTCCTCCTAAAGTTCGAATAATATACGAATAATATAACACGAACGTTCGTATTAGTAAAGAAATTTAATTAAATAATAATTTTAGTAACAAAAAACTCAAAATTTTAGCAGAAAATTATTAAATTGAATTTTTATTAAAAGTATAGTACAATTACTAATAATTATTTATATATTGAAAGGTAAATTATACATGGATCTCAGTATCTCATTAAAAATTTTATTAATAGTAATATTGTTATTAGGTTCTGCTCTTTTTGTTATGGCAGAATTTTCACTTGTTAAAATAAGACCTACTAGAATAGAAGAATTATCCAACAAAGGTAATAAAAAAGCAAAAATATTGAGTGAAATGGTTGCAAATCTTGATAATTATTTATCTGCCACTCAATTAGGCATTACCATAGTATCATTAGGATTAGGTTGGGTCGGGGAAGCTACTTTTTTTTCTCTCTTTAATCCCTTATTCATAAAGTTAAGTATAAGCGATACCATAACTCATTCTTTATCCTATGTCGTTTCATTTTCATTTATGACTTTACTCCATGTTGTTTTAGGAGAATTAGTCCCAAAAACTATGGCCATTCAAGCCGCTGAAAAAACTGCTTTTAGAATAGCCAGACCAATATTTATATTCAATAAAATAATGAAGCCTGTCGTCTGGTCTCTTAACTCATTAGCAAATATTATTTCAAAATCACTTGGTTACGACAATTTAAGTGAACACGGCGATATACATAGTGAACAAGAATTAAGAACCATAATGCGTTCATCAAGAGCCCACGGTAAAATTAATGACACCGAATATAGATATGTAGAAAGAGTTTTTGAATTTGATAATAAAATAGCCAAAGAAATAATGACACCAAGAAAAGAAGTTGAAGCCATAGATTTAGATGATTCGCTTGCTGTAATAATGAGACAAATTAAACAAGAAGAATATACTAGGTATCCTGTTATTAAAAATGGAGATAAAGATGATATTATAGGTATTTTGAATGTTAAAAAATTATTATTTACAGATAGTAAGTTAGAGATTACAGAAGATTTAGAAGAATACATTAGTCCAGCAATAAAAGTTTTTGAACATACTCCAATATCACAAGTTTTACAAAAAATAAAACAAAATCGTGAACACATGATTGTTGTTACTGATGAGTACGGCGGAACAAGTGGTGTTGTTACCCTAGAAGATATTGTTGAAGAACTTACTGGCGAAATAAGAGATGAATTTGACGAAGACGAACAAAGTCTTATAAAAAAATTAAAAAATGGTCATTATTTAGTGGACGGTTGGGTTGCCATTCAAGACGTAAATTCTTTATTTAACATTGCAATTCCTCATGAAGAAGTTGATACAATAGGTGCTTATATTTATATGATAAAATACGAAGCCAAAATCGGTGCAAGCTATGAAATACAAAATGTAACATTCAAAGTTCTCTCTACAACTGACCATCAAATAAGACAAATAGAAATTTGGAAAAACTAAAGGAATAAAGCCTTTAGTTTTTTACATATCATAAATATAATTTTATGATATAATATTATTATATTTAGAAAGGATTTTACATATATCTATCTGATAATATAAAATTAAAAAACAAAAATAGATATGTAAAATTGAAAGTGAATTTATGAACATCTTAAAAGAAATGCAAAAGGAAATAAAAAAAGACAGCTATTCTATATTTTACTTAAAATACCGAGATGAAAAGAAAAACATATTTAAAGTTGCCTTAGATAAAATATATTTTTATATAGTAAAATACATACTAAAAAAAGAAAATAAAAAATTAGAATATACAAAAAATTTTAAAAATAATTTTAAAGTGGATACAGTTATTTCAATTCTTTTATCAGCAATATTAATGTCTTCAATCTTTCTTATTATGAAAATTACAAGTATAAATAAAGAAAATTATGGAGATTATGATCTTATACAAAATAATACAAAAAATATTGAAATTGGTGAAAATAACACAAGTGAAAATATGAATAATACTTCATCTATTGATAGGATAGATGAAAGGGCATTAGAAGAAGAAATTGAAGCACAAGCCTCATATAAAAACACTTCATATTCATTTAATGTTGCAAGAAACATAAAAACTATTGCTAAAATACACTTATTTAATTCTGCTAATTGGTCAGATTATAAACAAATAATTCCTGAAAATACAGAATTTGAAGTTAATTATATTGTTTCTCCTGGTGGTTATATGATGTATAAAATAGCTAGTGGAGATTATGCAGGATATTTTATAACGGCTAATGAAAAATTAATAATGGTAGATAGGGTAAATGATAATTTAGACTTGAAATTTATAGCTAAACCAATTGCTATAAAATTACAAGCTAATCAAAATACTTATAAAGAAGCTACTTTGAAAAATGTTAAAGCTATTGCATATAAAAATGTAGTTTTAAATATTAAGGGTTATGGAGCTGAAAACAACAGACTAATATATTATATAGAAGATGGTAGTTTTTTACCTATCGACTTAACAAAAACTGTCGAAACCCAAAGAAAGAGCGATGAAAATGCTTCTAATAATAAAAATAAAAGTAAAAATAATTCAGCAACTAAAAAAACTACAACTACTAAGAAAAAAACATCTTAAAGTTTATATTAGTTTATCAAAAATAAAAAACATAAGTTTTTAACTTATGTTTTTTATTTTATACTTGTGGATATACAGAAACTTTTTTACGGCTACGTCCATATCTTTCAAAACGAACTACACCGTCAACTAATGAAAATAGGGTGTCATCTCCACCTTTACCTACATTAGTTCCTGGATATATCTTAGTACCACGTTGTCTATAAAGAATAGAACCAGCAGTAACAAATTGTCCATCAGCACGCTTAGCACCTAATCTTTTAGATTCAGAGTCACGACCGTTTTTAGTAGATCCTACCCCTTTTTTAGATGCGAAGAATTGTAAATTTAATTTTAACATCATCACTGTTTCACCTCTCTTGTTTCAATACTTATATATTTTGAATAATTTTCTTCAATACTTTGTAATGATATGACCATTGATTTTAAAAGAAGTTGTTCTTCATAGGTTGGTTTAATAGACCGATATGTGATATAACCAGCAGTGTCTTCATTTGCTGAAACATCAAAAACTACTTTATCATCTAATTCATCTATTGCATTTATTCCTCCAATTACAACTGCTGATACTCCCGCACAAACAATATCCAAACCTTGCTTGGCATAATTAGCATGTCCATCTACACTAATTTCAAGTATCCTATCTTCTTTTTTTACAATTAATACATTTATCATTATTATGCCTTAATTTTTTCTACAACCAATTTAGTGAAAGGTTGACGATGACCTAATTTACGGTGACTGTTTTTCTTAGCTTTGTATTTGAAAACTGTAATCTTTTTACCCTTGCCGTGAGCAAGAACTTTTGCTGTTACTCTTGCACCATCAACGTAAGGTGTTCCGATTTTAGTTGATTCTCCTCCAACTAATAAAACTTTATCAAAAGTGAATGTAGACTCTTCTTCTGCGAATAATTTTTCTACAAAGATAGTTTGTCCTTCTTCAACTTTTAATTGTTTACCACCTGTTTCTATAACTGCGTACATATCTGCACCTCCTTAATTTTTTACTAAGACTCGCCAAATAAGGTGGACTAAGCACTTTTATACCTTATTTTGTGCGGTTGTAGTAGCAAGGTGCTACTGCAACATTACAATTCTAACACATTAAGTTTCTCTAGTCAATTATTTTATTTATAAATTATCCAAATTTGTGTTGTTGCTTTTTCTATTTCTTCTTTAGAAAACCCTCTATAAGTATTTAATTTAATATCATCATCTGCTGGATCGTTTAAGTAATATTTACCATCTTCTAAGCCTCTGATAACTTTAAAACTTGGTCTATCCAATTTAAAGCTACCTTTTCTTGTTTGAATTAAGACAGGTTTATTATCTTTAAGAGCCTCATCTATTTTATTAAATTGATTTTTTCTAACATCATTTACTTTTAAATTATACTTATCAGCGAAATTTTTTACAATTTTCTCTGAAGTTCCTTGACCGCTAACATAATATTTATCACCAGCCCAATCAACAATTTCTTTTATACTCAAACTGCTATAAGGATTTAGGTAATGCTCTATCATGGCTAAAGCTATTATAGCATCTCCATTTTCTGATATTTTTTTATTATTATCTGTTCCATAACTTATATCTTTAACATCATCATTTTTAGAGTAATAAAAAGGTATATTCATACCACGATGAGGTGCATTAATAAGTTCTTCCCTTACTTTTTCATTATAATTGTCTACACTTATTAAATAGTATAAATATTCTTCTACACCTCTCGTTATAGCCATGACATAATCATTTTTATAAATTTCATTATTTAAAATATCTAAATCAATTTTGTTTTTTAAATTCCCAGCTGAAATAAGAACTTCAGGAACTTCATCTTTTAACTGATTTACTAAGATGTCATTTTTTTCTGACGTATTAACATTTAAAACATAATTACTATTCAAATTTTTTTCAATATATTTACTTAAAAGTCTTGATATTTGTTTTCCGTAATTTAGAGAAACACCACTATTTGCTTGATCATTATTATAAATATTTATATTCAAAACCAAGCTAATATTATTGTCATTAATTAGTTTAAGCTTGTTTTCTTCTTTTGCCTCATTATTATCCATTCTCGAAATATGGACTTTTATTCCCAATTTTTCCAACTCTTCCTTTAATTTATTAGCTGTTTCTAAATTATAGTCTTTTTCTGTATCTACTACTAAAGGATTTAATAGTACGGAATAATTACTTAATTTTTCTTTCATCTTTTCTTCTGGACTTTTTATTTGTGAACCAGACACATTCCAACCAGCAACCCAACCTATTAGATTATCTGCTGTTCTTACTTCTATCCATTCATTACTTTCAGAATATTTTTCTAAAATTGTTCCTGCTAATAATAATTTTATTTCTGGATAAATATCATCTGGCCCTGTTCTAAGTTCAGTTTCTTTAGATAAGGCTATTTGATTTTTGGTGATTTTTCTTTTATCTATAATATTTTTATTGTATTTATAATATAAAATTGCAGAACCTAATAGCAATACTCCCATAGAAAAAATTAAAATGCTAAGTAGACTAATTTTCTTTTTTCTTTTTATTCTCATACTTATACCTTATTATTTGATAATTTTTCAAATATTATTGTTACTGGACCGTCATTTACTATCTTGACTTCCATGTGTGTCTGAAAAATACCAGTTTGTACTTCCAATTCTTCCTTGCGTAAATATTCATTAAATTTTAAATATAATTCATTTGCTTTTTCAGACCATGCCGCATCAGTAAAACTTGGTCTTTTGCCCTTTTTAGTGTCTGCATATAGGGTAAACTGAGAAATAGATAGTATTTCTCCCTTCACTTCTTTTATTCCTAAATTTATTTTTCCATTTTCATCTTCAAAAAGTCTGGCCTCTGCTATTTTTTTTGCTAAATACTTTGCATCTTCTTCGGTAGAATTTTTATGTACTCCTACTAATAAACAGTAACCCTTATTTATAGAGCCTACAATTTTTTCATCAACTATTACTGAAGATTTTTTTACTTTTTGTAATACTACTTTCATAACTACCCCTATTTAACAATTCTCTCTACGCTATATATATCAGATATTTGACGTAATTTTTTCATTATAAAATTACATTCTTCTATATTTTTTATCAGAATACTAAGGTCAATTATGCAAGTCTTATCTAGCTTAGATTCTGAATTAAGTTTTGTTATTGCAATTTTACTTTCATTAAGTTTTAATAAAACATTACTAAGTAATAAATCTCTATCAAAACCATGTAGATGTAAGCTAACGGCATAATCTCTTTTATGTGTGCTTTGCACCCATTCTACATCGAGTATTCTATTTTTATCTTCATTGGCTATATTAGGACATTCTTCTCTATGAACAGTTACACCACGACCTTTTGTTATAAATCCAACAATATTATCCCCTGGTATAGGTTTACAGCATTTAGACAATCTAACTAGTATATTGTCAACTCCTTTTACATAAACACCAGTATCCGTAATTATTTTTTTATTAGTATCCTCGCTTGCATTTATGAGTTTATCCAATTTTTCTTGGGCTAATTTTTCTTTTCTTAATTTTTCAGTTAGCCTCATGAAAACTTGATTAGCTGTTAATGCTCCGTAACCTATTGTGCGATAAAGGTCTTCTAGGTTAGCAAATCTATATTTATTTAAGACTAACTCAATAGCTTCTTGAGTCATTATTTCATCAATATCAAAGCCTTGTGCTTTAATTTCATCTTTTAGTAAAATTTCACCCTTTGCAAGATTTTCTTCTCTTGCAGCCTTTTTAAAAAAGGATTTTATTTTTGATTTTGTTTGTGAAGAAGTGGCTAGATTTAACCAATCTCTACTGGGACCAGATGAATTTTTGCTAGTTCTAACATCACAGATTTCTCCAGTTGATAAAACATAATCAAAAGGTACAATTTTATCGTTTATTGTAGCCCCCACCATCTTATTACCTACTTCGGTATGAATTGCATAAGCAAAGTCTACTACACAAGAACCCTTTGGTAATTCTATGATATCACTATTTGGTGTGAATACATATATCTTATCACTCAATAAATCCACTTTTAATGAATCCATAAAACTTTCTGCAGTAGCTTCTGTTTCATCCCCTTCTGCAATTTTTTGGAACCAATTTAATTTTTGATAAAAATCATCTTGTTTATTGGTTTTTCTACCCTCTTTATAGGTCCAGTGGGCGGCAATGCCCTTTTCTGCTATCTCGTGCATTTCATAAGTTCTAATTTGAACTTCGAGAGGTTGTCCAGCAGGAGAAATTAAGGTCGTATGCAGTGATTGATACATATTAAGTTTTGGCATTGCAATATAATCTTTCATCCTGCCAGGAATTGGTAGCCACATATTATTTACAAGTCCCAAAGTTGCATAGCAATCTGCAACACTATTTACTAAAACCCTCACTGCTAACAAGTCATATATTTCTTCAAAACTTTTATTATTTTTTTGCATCTTTTTATAAATACTATAAATATGCTTGGGCCTGCCATTTACTCCAGCAACAATATTATTTTCTACTAAAATTCTCATTATATCTTCAGAGGCTTGCTTTATACTCTCAACACGAAAACTGCGTTTTTGTTTCATCATTCCCACTATTGAAAAGTATTGTTCAGGATGTAAATATCTTAATGACGTATCTTCTAATTCCCATTTTATAGAACTAATACCCAGTCTGTGTGCCAAAGGGGCATAGATTTCCAAAGTTTCACTAGAAATTTCTTTTTGTTTTTCTTCACGCATATGCTTTAAAGTTCTCATGTTGTGAAGTCTGTCGGCAAGTTTCACGAATATAACCCTTATGTCGCTAGCTATTGCCATAAATAATTTTCTGTGATTTTCTGCTTGGGATTGTTTTTTCGAGGTGAATTTCACCTTATCTAATTTAGTAACTCCGTCAACTATTATAGAAATATCTTCAGTAAATAATTCTTTAATATCTTCTAAAGTATACTCTGTATCTTCTACAACGTCGTGTAAAAATCCAGCACAAACAGTGGCATAATCAAGTTTTAATTCTGCCAATATTCCTGCAACTTGAATGGGATGCATTATATAATCTTCGCCAGATTTCCTCTTTTGCCCTTCGTGAGCTTTTTTAGCCAGCAAAAAAGACTTGTCAATCATTTCTAAATATTTTTCTGGAATATATTCTCTACAAATTTTAAAAACATCTTCATAAGTATAGGGATATTCTAAATTCATCTAGGCTAGCTCCTTCCATAAATATTTATATACTATAATAACACATTAATACAATAAATTCTAGATATACTAAGTTAATAAATTAAAATAATTATATTTTTTATTAAATTCATATATAACTTTTATAATAGTATTAATGATTTTTTTATTTTTAATTATATAAAACTTGAAATTTTAAATCTTTTATTTTTTAATTTTTATTTTAATTTAATAAAATTTTTGCCTAAATAGCAAATAAGAAGCCAATATATTGGCTTCTTATTTTTATTTGTGGTCATAATTATTTTATTATTTTATGACCCTATTAAATCCTAGCTCTCCTAGACTT
>NZ_JAHKEI010000040.1:0-4080 GCF_018790995.1 Gemella sp. zg-1178 | reverse complement strand
TTGCCATATTCACTCCACACTTAAACAAAGATTAGAAGCTATCAATCCCCTTAAAAACCAACACAATATCAAGCTTCTTTGTAAAGTGTTAAATGTAAATAGGAGTACATATTATAAATATATTTCGTCAAAAATATCTAAAATAACTGAAGAGAATCAATATATTTTTAGATTGATTTTGGAAATCCATGGGAAATATAAGAAAAGACTAGGAATATATAAAATTACTCATATTTTAAATCGTGACTATGGCATTAAAATAAGTGTTGGTAGGGTATATAGATTAAATAAGAAATTGAATCTTCCTACTATGCCTACTGTAAAACCTTTTATTAAACGCAATAGTGTAGATACAGAAGATTCATATTTTCAAAATCACTTAAATAAAGAATTCAATCCAACTGAGCCTAATTTAGTTTGGGTTAGTGATTTTACTTACATCAAAGTTAATAATTCTTGGGTTTATTTATGCGTTATTATGGATTTATTTTCTAGAAAAATAGTATCTTGGAATATTTCAAAAAATCAAGATAGTAATCTTATTATTTCAATATTTAACGAGGCATACGAAAAACGAAATAGACCAAAATCATTAATGTTCCATTCTAATCGTGGTACACAGTTCACTTCATTTGCCTTTAGAAGTCTTCTAGATAATAATTCTATTGTTCAGTCTTTTTCTGATAAAGGACACCCTTATAATAACGCTTGTTGTGAATCCTTTTTTAAGTATCTTAAAAAAGAAGAAGGTAATAGAAAATCTTATTTTTCAAGTAAAAATTTATATTTATCTTTATTTGAATATATAGAGAGTTACTACAATGATAATATACCACATAGTTCTTTAGATTATATGACTCCTAACGATAAAGAGTTAGAATTTTTATTTTATACTGCGCCTCCAGAGCAGTGGTTTTAAATGTGGAAAAAGTGGTCAAGTAGGCCACATTTTTCTCACATTATACCACTACTATCTCTCAGCATAAATTAAATTTTACTGAATTTTTTCTCATAATTATGTCTATTTATTTGACTATAGTTCAGTGCAATTTATATAAAAAAAATAAACCCACCACAGAAAATTTCTGTGATGAGTTACAATTTATATATCAAAATCTTCTTCCTATATCTGTCCTTCTAAAATCGTCAATTTTTTCCAATTTTTTTATTAGTTCTTCTTCTCCTGGTTCTAATAAATTTATTATCTCTACTAATTTATCTATCTTTTCCATTTCAGTCAGCTCAGGATCAGGAATCAAATAATTTAACTTCATAGTTATATTATTTAATTTAATTCTTGCGGTTAGCATATTCTTACTTTCTAAAATACTCTCAGGAATGACCCTAGCCAGTCTTTCTATTCTCTCTTCTGGACCTAAACTATAATCTGGAAGCAATTCAAAAAGTTTCTTACTTATACCTTCTAACTTTTCCGTTACTTTAGAAAACTCTGGTTGCAATTCTTTTTGGTAATCACTTTCTTTAAAATATTTCTCACTTTTCCATAATTTATACCATTCTTTATTTTCCATCGTTAACCTCTATTCTTTATATTTTCTTAATTCTTTTGAAAAGATACATACTATCATACTTATAAAAACAACAATAAACGATATTAGTATAGAAAATTTTACAGAAAATACTGTAGATATAAATCCTCCTATTGTGGCTCCTAAAGGTATCATTCCCCTTCCAAAAATCCTCCAAATAGCTGATACACTTCCCAACATGGATATATCAACTTTCCCTTGCCTTATTGTTGACGCATTTACGTTATATAAAGGCATCGCAGCTCCTATAAGAATATTTGCTATAACTATTAATATAACACTAGCACTGTCACTTAAATAATATAAAAGAAATCCTAATGCATATAGAAAAAAAGCAATAATTATTGTTTTTCCACCACCGAAATATTCTGACATTTTAAAGGAGATAATAGATGAAATTACAAGTCCTATATTCCCTATACTAATAATAATTCCAATTATAGTTGTAGAAATTTCTAAAACTTTACTCAAATAATAAAATTGAATAGATTGAAAAATACCAATACCAAAAACTAACATAAAGTAGCTTATCGCCAAGACAAATAATAATCTTTCTTTATAAATATATTTATATGCATCTTTTATGTGAACTACAACTTTTTTATTACTTTTTTTTATATTTTTTTCCACCTCAGAAGAAATAAACATCTGACAAATACTTGCTAATATAAAACTCACTCCATCCAATATAAAAATAAAAGGAGCTGATAGTACACTAAATATAATCCCTGCAATACTTGGAGCCGTTGTATCTATAATACTATTACTAATTTCCATTCTATAGTTGGCTCTCTTTAATTCATTTTTATCTACTAACATAGGAACTTGACTATAAAAAGATATACTACCAAATAATAAACATGTATTCAGTAAAAAAATCAATATATAGAATCCTTCTAATGGAAGTAGTTTTGCTAATGAAAATATGAAAAGTACAATAGAAATAATAAAGCATATAAGATTCGTAATTATTCCTATTATCCTCTTATTTCCTTTATCAACAATAACTCCTACTAGCGTACTAAATAGCATGCTTGGTAAAAACGACAATACTGTAATAATAGACGTTTCTAAAATATTAGTATTATAAACATATATCCCTACTAAAGGTAGTGAGAATATTGTTAGTTTATTACCATAAGTACTTATTACTTGAGAACACCACAAAAAGGTAAAATTTCTATTTAACATATACTCTTCCCTAACTATAATAAGTTTTAATATTTTCTATTATATCTTTTCCATCGACATCAAAATAATCTATTTTTTCATATAGTGAATTAAGTAAATGATTGAATGATTCCTCTCCAGAGTTGCAAGCCTCTTTATAAAACTCTTTAAAATCATTATTAACTATTTCATTCAACATTTTCTTTCTAAATTGTAATAAATTTGCATACACACTAGTAGCATGCAATACTCTATCCAATTCCCACGCTTTATTTCTCTCTTCTTTTTGTTGCTTTCTCCAAGGAATATCAATTTTAGGAGATGTAGCACTAGAATAATTTTTAGGTAATACATTTTTCTTCAAAATACTCATATTAACTATTTGATGTATTGCTTCATGATAAATATTTTCTGCCAATAATACTTTATTCTTAGTAGAAATAACATTACTAGGAGGAATGTGGTATCCTGCTTTATAAGATATAAATATAACATAAGGCAGATTAGGTAGTGAACAGGAGGTTATTGTAGAATCAATATCTCTACTATCCTCTTTTAACGTGAGATTTACTATATACTTTACATTCTCTTTTATAACTATATAAAATTCTTCAAAATTTTGTTTTAAGTATTCCAACGCTTCTTCTACATCATTTTTAAAATCCTTATCAAATTTTGTTATTCTATGCGTATTCAGTGCTGTAGTTTTTAATAGATTATCTCTGTCACCACTAACTAAATAAAATTCATCTCCGCTTATATTAAGAATTTCATATTTTACATTTTCAGCTTGACTTTCAGAATAATTATTTATTTTTTGCAATTTTATAAATAAATCATCTTTATTATTTAATAACTTTATTTTTTCTCTATATCCAATAACAGACATATTATCAACCTTCTATTCAATATATTTTAAACATAAATAATAAAAATTGTCTGTGAATTTATATATTTATCATAAAGCCACAGACAGCATATAATAAATATTAATATCTTTCGTCTGGAACCATGTGATCTAAACGTTTAGTTAACGAATCTAATTTTTCTTTTGTTAAATTATTTAAATCTACATTGTCATCAGCATCTTCAATTTTCTTTTCAATTTGTAGTTCTTCATTTACTTTTTTTTCTTCCATTATTTTTTCCTCCTTATATTTACTAGATATCCGTAAAAATATTATATTTTATTTTTCTGAAAATTTCAAGTAGTTTTTGTTAAAATAAATAAAAAGTAAATTATATAATTAAGTTAGCCAGTAGTACAAAAAAAGCATCTCATAGGATATACTTTTAGTAACTACAAAAAAAGGATACCAAGAGATGCAAGAACATTATAACACAAAAGGCAAACACATTA
>NZ_JAHKEI010000039.1:0-5077 GCF_018790995.1 Gemella sp. zg-1178 | reverse complement strand
AACAATAGAACTTTGTGTAGATATATGTTCTAGAAACGGAATTAATAAATTAGAATATACAGGAGATACAACAGGAAACTTAACAAAACATGAATGGTTTGCGCCAACAAATTGTCCAGGACCTTATCTTGGTAGCAAGTTTCCCTATATCGCAGCTGAAGTGAATAAGCGATTAAGTGGGCAGGCATCGACACCTGTTCCACCAACCGATACGAATCTTGATGATGTGGCACGACAAGTTATCAACGGACAGTTTGGCAATGGAGATGCACGCAAAACTGCACTGATAAGTGCAGGGTATGATTACCATCAAGTGCAAGCTAAAGTCAACGAACTAGTTAGTGGAAATGTGACGTCATCTTTAAAATATATTGATGACATCGCACAAGAAGTCATCAACGGTCATTGGGGTAATGGACAAGAGAGAAAGCATCGATTAACCCAAGCAGGGTATGATTATGATAAAGTTCAACAAAAAGTGAATGAAATATTGAGTTAAATTTTTAAGGCCTATCGTAGATTTTTTAGTCTGCGATAGGTCTTTTTTTGTTAATGGGGGTTCATTTTAAATAAAATTCTTTGCCTATAGATTTAGGAGGGATAACGATGAATCAATTAACACAAACAAAAATTATCCAATTACGAAATCAAGGGATAGGTTATACAAAAATAGCTAATCAATTAAATATATCGGTAAATACGATTAAGTATTTTTGCAGAAGAAACAATGTAACTATAGGGAATGTGCAAGATAATCATCTGACTAAAACTGAATGCGAACATTGTTCTACCTGTATCCAACAAGTAAAAGGAAGAAAAGTAAAAAGATTTTGTTGTAATAAGTGTAGAAATAGTTGGTGGAATAATCATCTTGATTTAGTGAAACGAAAAGCCATCTATAAATGTAAGTGTCTAAATTGTAAAAAAACAGTTGAAGTGTATGGAAATAAAAACCGTAAATACTGTAGTCATGAATGTTATATAGAATATCGTTTTAGAGGCGTTCATCATGATTAAAATAGAGTATAAAAACGAAAGATTGTATCAGACAACAATGATGACGCTAAAAAAATTACATCAGCAAAAGTTAATTACTAAAGAGGAATTTCAAAAGATGGAGCAAATATTTAAAGAAAAATATCATCCTGAAATTAGTGTATTATTCTCGCAATTGACTTGACTTTATAGCCTTTTAGAGTGATGTATATAGAAACGAAGAAAGGAGTATTTCATGGCAAAAATTACCAAAATAAATACCAGTAAACTACTGATAAAACCAAAAATTAAAGTGGCAGCTTATGCTCGTGTTTCTATGGATACAGATAGGCTAAGACATTCATTATCCACACAAATTAGTTATTACAATAATCTTATTCAAGAAAATCCTGAATGGGAGTATGTAGGTGTTTATGCTGATTTAGGAATAACTGGTACAAGTATTGAAAAAAGATTGGAATTTAAAAGAATGATGGAAGATTGCAAGCAAGGGAAAATTGATTTAATTCTAACAAAGTCAATCCAACGTTTTGCACGGAATACGGTTGATTTATTAAATGTAGTTAGAGAATTAAAATCTCTAGGAATTGAAGTATGGTTTGAAAAAGAAAACATCCAATCTTTGAGTGGAGATGGAGAATTGATGCTTTCGATACTTGCTTCATTTGCACAAGAAGAAAGTCGTTCTATTTCAGAAAATGTAAAATGGGGAACAATTAAACGTTTTAAGCAAGGTATACCTAATGGGAAATTTAGTATTTATGGATATAGGTGGGAAGGAGAACACTTAGTCATCATTGAAGATGAAGCAAAAATTGTTAGAAGAATCTATAAAGAATATCTTTCAGGAAAATCGAGACTACAAATAGAAAAAATGTTTGATGTAGAGGGAATTAAGACAAGAAAAGGTTATAGGTGGGTAGATTCTAATATCAAAGTGATACTCACTAACATTCACTATACAGGAAATTTACTTTTTCAAAAAGAATATGTTGTAGATCCAATTTCAGGCAAGACTAGAAAAAACCGCGGAGAACTTCCTCAGTACTTTGTTGAAAATACACACGAAGCGATTATTTCAATGGAAGATTTCAAAAAAGTTGAGACTGAAATGAAAAGAAGAAGAAATGCAGGGGCGATTGGTAATCCTTCTATTAATACGACTGCATTAACGAGTAAAATTAGATGTGTACATTGCCAAAAAAATTTCCAAAGGGCTATCAGAAACCAAAAAGAAGCTAAAGTTTATACTTGGTTATGTGCTAATCGAAAAGCGGGCAAAAAAGCAAATTGTCAAACAGGAGAAATTAGAGAAGGTATTTTAAAAGAGATACTCCAAGAGGCATTAGGTGTTAAAGTAATCGATGATAAGTTAATAGAAGAAAAAATAGATTACATTGAAATTATCAAAAAAGAGAAGATAATCGTTTATAAAAACGATGGGCATGTTCTTGAAAAACCTTACAGAGAAAAAGATAGAAGTTCATATTATACAAAGGAAATAAGAGAACAATTATCAAAACAAAGACGGGATAAGCATCAGTATAAAAGAACTTATAATGCAACACCATTTACAGGACTTGTTGAATGTGGTAAGTGTGCTAATCCATATCGTAGTCAAGGGCGCACTTTGACAACAGGAGTTTATGAAAGACGAATGTACTGTAATACGAAATCTACCATTTGTCAAAATACAAGTATAAAACAATATACTTTAGAAAGAATTATTTGTGATGTGTTAAATATCGAATCTTTTGATGAAAAGACAATGGATGATAAGGTACAACGAATTTTTATCAATGATAATAAAGTGACAATACTTTTGAAAAACGGTATTGAAGAAACAAGGGTGTATAAAGAAAAACGTCCGTTTATACCTTGGTCTGAAGAAAGAAGAAAAAATCAGAAACAAAATCCAAGAGTATGGACTGATGAAGAACGATTAAAACAAAGTGAACTGATGAAAAAGGTAAGGAGAGAGAAAAAATGGTCAACAAGAAAGTAACTACTATACCTGCAACGATAAATCCTTATCATTTCAAGCCAATCAATGATGTGAAAAAAAGAAAGGTTGCAGGGTATGCCCGTGTATCAACTGATAGTGATGAGCAACAGACTAGTTATGAAACACAGGTGGCTTATTACACAAATTACATTAAAGGTAGAGATGATTGGGAGTTTGTCAATGTTTATACGGATGAAGGGATATCAGCCACCACTACTAGAAAGCGAGAGGGTTTTAATAAGATGATAGAGGATGCATTAAATGGAGAAATCGATTTAATCGTCACCAAATCAGTTAGTAGGTTTGCAAGAAATACAGTGGATAGTCTTTCAACTATTCGAAAGTTAAAAGAAAACGGAACAGAAGTTTATTTTGAAAAAGAATCAATTTGGACATTTGATAGTAAGGGAGAATTACTTATTACTATTATGTCATCACTCGCTCAAGAAGAAAGTCGATCTATTTCAGAGAATGTCACATGGGGTAAGCGTAAAAGAATGGCTGATGGCAAAGTGACTATTCCTTATTCAAGAGTTTTAGGTTTTGAAAAAGGAAAGGAGGGTAACTTAGTAGTCAATCATGAACAAGCAGAGATAGTGAGACAAATATTCGGATTATTTTTACAAGGAATGACACCACATAGTATTGCAGTATATTTAACGAAAAAAGAAATTAAATCACCTGGAGGAAAAGATAAATGGAATCAGGGTACGATAAGACGTATGCTTTCCAATGAAAAGTACAAAGGAGATGCACTGTTACAAAAGGAGTTCACAGTGGATTACTTGAGTAAAAAAAAGAAGAAAAATGAAGGGGAAGTGCCACAGTACTATGTTGAAGGAAATCATGAGGCGATTATTAGTCCACCAGTATTTGACTTGGTTCAAGAAGAATTGAAAAAACGATGTGTTAAGAAAAGTACAAGATACAGTGGAGTAAGCATTTTTTCAAATAAGATAAAATGTGCAGAATGTGGAAATTGGTTTGGTGCAAAAGTATGGCATTCTACTAGTCTTTATAAAAAGAAAATTTATCAGTGTAATCATAAGTTCAAAGGTAGCAAGAAATGTAGGACACCACATTTAACAGAAGATGAAATCAAATTGTATTTTATCAAAGCGATAAATTCTTTGACAGCAGATAGAGAAGAAGTTATAGAAAATATTAAACTAGTTCAAGAAACTTTATGTAATGTGGGTCATTTAAAAGTAGAGAAACAAGAACTTCATAATGAATTAGAGGCCTTAGTTGTACAAATTCAAGAGATGATTGATAGAAATGCCAGAGTAGTTCAAAATCAAGAAAGTTATCAAGTTCAGTACAATCAACTAATAATGAGTTATAACTTGAAAAAAGAACGCTATGATGAACTTGAAATACTTATGACTAAAAGGAAGGCAAAGTTTGAAAAGTTAACGGTGTTTATTCAAAACTTGGAACAAATAGATGATATCATAAAAGACTTTGGTGCAAGCATGTGGGGAAGTTTAGTTGAATACTTAGAAGTAGATAGAGATAAAAAAGTAATAGTTGTTTTTAAAGATGGAACACAAATAAAAATAGAAAATCAGTAAAATTCCTCGTCATTTGATGAGGAATTTTGTCGTTTATAGAAGGATATGGCATGCTCACCTGGATAATCTGTTTAGGTGTTTTTTAACGTTAAATAATGCACCTACTAGGTTCATCGTTAATAGGGTATAAAAAGACAAACGTTGAATTGTATCAAAAACAGCTCGGAAACAGACCCACCCTATAATACGGGTAACAAAGACTTCATTTATAACGACAGCTTTGTTGATAAAACAGACGGTTATTCACATAGCAAATGGCTATCCTTTATGCAACAAAGACTTGAAATTGCCAGAGAGCTTTTAAGTGATGAGGGTGTTATTTTCATCTCTATTGATGATAATGAACAAGCACAACTAAAATTACTTTGTGATGAGGTGTTTGGGGAAGAAAATTATGTAGGACACTTTATTTGGGTCAGAAAGAAAAAAGGTTCTTTTCTTAATAAAAAAATTAGAAAAATGACAGAATATGTACTATGTTATACCTCTAATGAAAGAATAA
>NZ_JAHKEI010000038.1:0-6090 GCF_018790995.1 Gemella sp. zg-1178 | reverse complement strand
TGTTTTTAAAATTGTTTAAAAGCATTTTTTATTTTATGAACTTTTGCTTGTTTTTTTCTATGAATTGTTGGTCTTTTAGGACTTTTTTATTCTAGCATTTGTTTTTGTTTCTTGTCAAGTGTTTTTTTGGGTTTTTTTAAAAAAATTTAAAAAAATTAAAAATAAATATGGCTAGTCGCTAAACTAACCATATTTTCTTTATTCGTAAAAATCAAATATTGTAACTGGCATACGTCGTTTATGTGATGATTTTAGAAAGTAATTTTCTATTTTATCTGTAATTTCCTTAGCTAGTTTTTTCCCTTCTAAGTAGTCATCTATATTTTCGTAAGTAAGACCTAATGCTACTTCATCAGGTAAAGCTGGTTTGTCTTCTTCCAAATCTGCTGTTGGTTTTTTTAGGTAAAGATGTTCGGGACATTCTAATTCTTTTAGTAATTCTTTACCCTGTCTTTTGTTTAGTCTGAACAGGGGTGCTATATCTACTCCTCCATCGCCATATTTTGTATAAAATCCTGTTAAGGCTTCTGCCGCATGGTCTGTTCCTACTACTATTCCTTTATTCATGGTAGCTATTGAGTATTGAACTTTCATTCTTTCTCTTGCTTTTTCATTACCTTTGGCAAAATCACTAATTATCACTCCAGCCTTTTTTAAGTTTTCATAGCTTGCATCAACAGCTTCTTTTATATTAACCGTATAAACTTTATCTGCTTTGATAAAATCTAGGGCGTCTTGGCAGTCTTGTTCGTCAAATTGTTCTCCATAGGGTAATCTTACCGCTATAAATTTATAGTCATTATCTTTAGTTTCTTTTCGTAATTCTGCAATTGCTAATTGGCATAACTTTCCACACAAAGTAGAATCTTGTCCTCCAGAAATTCCTAAAACTAAAGTTTTTATGAATGGATATTTTTTTAAATAGTCTTTTAGAAATTTTTTTGTTTTTTCAATTTCTTCAATAGAATTTATACTCGGTTGGCATTTTAATTCTTTTATAATTTTATCTTGTAATGACATATATTCACCTATTTTATTTTTTCAGTCTACTTAGTATTTTATTTCTATTTTCCCAGCACGTTCTACTTAAATCTACCGGGTAAAATTCTGGATTTAATAGTCTTGTGTACTCTGACCAAAAATATTTTTTACTTTCTAAAAGATGTTGTTTACTAGTATTAATATGAGGCACTGTATATACTTGTTTGCCATATATAAATATATCCTTGTGCAAGTCAATAGCTTCAAAATTAGAAACTTTTTTTGACAAGTATGTATGAGTTGGATGGAATAGATTAATTTCTTTTTCCAACTTAACATCTTCAGATTCTAGAGCTATATAATCTCCAGCTGCCATACCTGTATCCTTGTTTATGATACGATATAATTTTTTTATACCTGGTGTTGTTAGTTTAGCTGGATTTTCTGATATTTTTAATCTATCTACCATTTTTCCATTTTCATCTTCTAAACAAACTAGTTTATAAACTGCTCCCAAGGCTGGATTTTGGTAAGATGTTATCAGCTTAGTTCCTAGCCCCCAACTATCTACTTTTGCCCCTTGTTGCTTTAGGTGGGTGATTGTGTCTTCATCTAAGTCATTAGATGCAACTATTTTTACATCTTTGTAGCCAGCGTCATCTAACATTTTTCGAGCGGCTTTTGACAGGTAGGCTATGTCGCCAGAATCTAGTCTAATGCCTTTGAAATTAATTTTATCACCTAGTTCATTAGCAACTTTTATGGCACTAGGTATTCCTGAACGTAAGGTGTCATAAGTATCCACTAAAAAATAGCAATCTTTGTGAGTTTCGGCATATTTTCTAAAGGCTACAACTTCATCTTGATAGGTCTGAATAAATGAATGGGCGTGGGTTCCGCTACAGGCTATATCGAATAATTTTGCCGCCTTGACATTACTTGTCGAATCAAAACCACCAATAACGGCGGCCCTAGCCCCCCATATAGCTGCATCAAATTCATGGGCTCTGCGAGTACCAAATTCCATACATACTTCATCAGGACATATATGTTTTATGCGTGATGCTTTGGTTGCTATTAAAGTTTGATAATTTATTATATTTAAAATTGCTGTTTCGACTAATTGGGCTTGAATTAAAGGAGCTTCTATTCTTAGTAAGGGTTCATTACCAAAAACTATTTCTCCTTCTATAACTGAGCGAATGCTACCTGTAAATTTTAAATTTGCTAAGTAATCTAAATAATCTTCTGAGTAATCTAAGCTTCTCAAATAATTAATGTCATCTTCTGTAAATTTAAAATTTTTAATGTAGTCTATAACCTTTTCCAAGCCTGCAAAAACTGCATATCCCCCATTAAAAGGGGCTTTTCTGAAATATAAATCAAAATATGATTTTCTTTCGTGTATCCCGTCTTTAAAGTAAACATACCCCATATTTATTTGATAAAAATCTGTATGCAGGGCATCTCCACTATATCTATCCATTAGGAGCCTCCAAATAATTATTTTTCTTAGATTTTAACACTTTTCTTTCTTTATTGCAAAATTTTTTAAATTAAATAAAATAAGCATAAGGCCTTGTCAGCATTCTGATTTAATATATAGAATATTTTTTATTTAGTAATTTTATCAGCAAGCTAGGAATAATTATTAGTAAGGCTAGCTTGTAAGAAAAAACTTCTAGGGCTAATAAGATGAGAGTTAGAAAAACTCTAGCACTTGCACTAAACATTAAGACATAGCCAAGAGAGGCTAAAATTTGTAGGGGTAAATAAAAATATTAGCAAGGACTAACCCCACCAACAAACCTATGGAAAATAGGGGCGTTACCTCACCACCACTAAAACCTATACTTGTACAAACTAGGGTTAGAAATATCTTGATAAGAAAATCATAATTATTGATAGCTATATTATTATAAAAGAAGCAATCTATAAAATTAGTTCCCAAGGAATTATATCTGCCAGCAGTAAAATAAGAAATAATCACCACTAAAAAGATTAATAACAATTTAATATTTATATTTTTGATGTTTTTTAATTTCTTTTGAACTACTATAAATAACACAGCAAGAATTATTATTAAAAAACTAGCTAATAAAATTAAAAGATAGGTTTTAAAGTTAATATCTTCAACTTCTATAAAATAAAAAATTTTAAAAATAAAAAAAGTAGATAACTTGCTACTGTAATAAGAAAAAATAAAATAAATTATTAATTCTTTGATTTTAGGTAATGAAGTAATAGACCTATACCAGAACCACACCTCTGCTATCTTGCTAGGAATTATTAAATGGCTAAAGCCAGAAACATAGATTGCACAAAACAAAGAAATCATAAATAATTCTTTTACTAATTTTTTATAATATATTATTTTCATTCTTCCTCCTTATAGATAAATACTTGCTAAGACTAATCCCCTAATTATATAAACTTAAAGAAGCAAAAATAATAAATTTCATTTTCTTTAGACTTTATAGGTTTTTTATACTATAATATATATTAACTATTTTTTAAGGAGTATTAGTATGAATAAAGAAATTATTCCTAACGCTATTACAATGGCTAATGGCTTATGTGGATTTTTATCAATTATATTGACTTCAACAGGGCAATATACTTATGCAAGTGTCTTTATTATTTTATCTATGTTTGCAGACCGTTATGACGGCATGGTCGCAAGAAAGTTAGGCGTGGTGTCGCCACTCGGAAAAGAACTAGATTCTATCTGTGATGTGATAAGTTTTGGTGTAGCACCAGCATTTTTAGTGTTTTTTAAAATACATACTGCTAGTAATTTACTGCTTGTGTCAATCATAGCAACTATTATTTGCAGCGTTTACGTTTGTTGCGGAGCTTTTAGACTGGCTCGTTTTAATGTAACAACAATGACAGACGGCTACTATCAAGGTGTACCTATTACTACTTGCGGTTTACTACTAGCATTCTTGTCATTTAATTTTATAAAGATGCCTAATATTGCCTTGCTAATTTTAACTGCCATATTCGGATATTTTATGGTTAGTAAAATTAAAATTAAAAAAATATAGAAAGTTTTATCATTAGAAAAAAGACGACTATTTGTCGTCTTTTTCTATTTTATAATTAATTTTTTTTACATATTTTATAAATAATATATATAATTAAAGATAATATAAATATCCAAAGTATAAAAGTAATTAATGCATTTAAAAAATACATTTTATCATTGTATAGACTCCTCTTTAAAGTAACTAGCTAGATATATACTAATGAATTTATATTTATTACTCATAATAATATATATCACCTAAACAAATTTTTACTATATTATTTTTTAAGTAACGGCTTATTCATTAATCTTTTTTCCCTAGATTTCTTTAATAATCTGTAATTAGATATTATTCCTAGTAACCACAATACAAATAAAATAGTACATAATATTTTAATCATTGTATCGCCTCTACTTCAAATGTATCTCCAATTTTGAAATCATGTGATGTAATTTTAACAGAAGCATAATCTTGATATGTCCTATCAACTAAAGTAAGCATTCTTTTTAATTCATTAATATGAATTTGAGATAAACCTAAACTAGGAATATAAATGAAATAGCCTATTGTTTCAATTCTATAAATATAATCTTCTATTTCTCTTTTAAAATTATTTAATTCCCATTGGTTATGTATATATACTTGAGATCCCCACCAATAGTAATAAACTTCAAAACCTCCCCCAGATCTTGACTGATATTTTTCAGTTATACCATTAGTAGCATTAAATTTATACCAAGCAGAATTAACTTTTTTATTAATATTAGATACAGATAATTCAATATTTTGATAATATTCTTCAGGAGTCTTAAATTGATTATTTATATTTAATTCTTTAAAATTAATTTTTATATAATTTAAAACAAAATCTTTATTAATTTTCAAATTATTATTTTCTAAATAAATTTGACTATCGATATAATCGATATGTTTTTGTATATTGATTTGATTATTTTCTTTTCCTTCAGCCTTAGCCACATTATCATAATTACTAACTAAAGCAGAGATTGGCGTTATAAGCAAGCTAGATGCTAAAATAGCACTAGTAAATTTTAATTTCTTATTCATAATGATTTACCTCCTTTATGAATAAACAAAAATAGGATAAATTTCCTATAATAAATAGTGTGATCACTTCTATTTGTATTTTTATTATAACATATAAAAAGTTAAATAACAAGTATTATATCAAATAAATATATGATATAGTAAGAAGGTTTGCGTTTTCAAAATAGTATAATTATAAAAAATAATAAAATTATTTTTTTCTGTTTGATACTAAAATTTGAATTTGATAATTAAAAAAAGACGACTAATAATCGTCTTTTTCTTTTATTTTTTTTACTTTTTTCCTACAAAATAATTACCTAATAAGGATAGCATAGTGGGGATAATTACAAATAATATATATTCTAAATTCATTTAATAGCACCCTTATTAATAAGATTTAAAAAACAACTGTTATTCATAATAGATATCTTATTACAAATAACAATGTAACTATCAAAAAATAAAATATTCTAGCTTTTTTTTTGTTTTTTTTATAAATTATGACAGTTATAAATATTATAATATAAAATATAATATCTAATCTTATTTCCTGTATGTATTTTATAATATTCATTTTACTGTATAGCCTCAACAGTATAATAGCCTCCAGCTGCATATACAGACACTTTTACACTTCCATAATCAGATATATATCTTCTAACTTTATTCGCCATAGAATAAAAATTTGAAGAAGTAATTGTTGTAAAAATTCCTAGTATTACTATTCCAGAGCCTCCACTGAATGCTGCTACCGCTCCTAATGCACCTGAACCCCAAAGTCTTTTTTCTCCTGCATCTTCAAAATCTCTTGCTAATTGTTCTCCGGCTGTCCCCCTAGCATAATACTGAAATCCCCACCATTGTTCATAACGTTCATATCCATTAATCCATTCTCTAGACTGATATTTTTCAACTATACCCTTATTAGCCTTAAACTCATACCAACCAGAATTAACTTTTTTATTAATATTAGATACAGATAATTCAATATTTTGATAATAATCTTCAGGAGTCTTGAATTGATTAT
>NZ_JAHKEI010000037.1:0-6542 GCF_018790995.1 Gemella sp. zg-1178 | reverse complement strand
GTAATTTATGATGTATAAGAAATTTGTAATGAAATAAGTAATTTCTTATTGATATAAGAATAATATTTTTATAAAATTAGTAAAATTTTACAATAGTTATTTTAATATACTTTAATATATAAATCTAAGAATTTTATAAAAATTTTTAAAAATAAATTTTTTATAACTTCTTATTAAATCAATATAAAAAATTAAATTTTTTTAAAAATATAATTAATAATGTTTTTCTTAAGAAATGCTTGATTATTTTAATTGAAAAAGTAAAAATTTAAGTGTAAAATTATTAGCATATAAAATAATTTCCAGAAAATAATTTTCGTTTAGATTTTGTTTTAGGCTGAATTAATATTAGGGGAAGTAGTATGAAAATAGTTTATTATTCACTGACAGGTAATTGTTTAAGATTCTTAAATATGTGCAAAATTCCAAAGGAAGATATGGTGAATTTATGGGAAATTGATTCTGAAGTAGACTTTAATTATATATTAGTTACGCCTACTATTGGTTTTGGTCAAATCCCAGATGATGTAAGTGAATTTTTGAAAAATAATCATAAAAATCTTGTTGGTGTAGTTGGTAGTGGTAATAAGAATTGGGGAAATCGTTTTGCCAAGGCCGCCGATAGGATAAGTCAAGACTATAAAGTTCCCTTGCTTATGAAAATAGAGTTGCATGGGAATACTAAAGATTTGATAAAGTTTAAAAAAATTTATTTGGAGATGAAAGATTAATGAAAGAATACAGACATATTGAATTAAATAATGAAGTAACAAAAAGAGATGATACTGGTTTTTTTAAATTAGGAAAAGACAAGGAAGCTATTGCTGAATTTTTACGTGAAGTTGATGATAGGACTGTGAAATTTAGTTCAGAGATGAAACGTTTAAAATATTTAGTTGAAGAAAATTTCTATGATAATATTTTTAAAAAATATATAGAAGAAGAAATTTTAGATTGTTTAGAGTTTGCTACAAATTATAAGTTTGAATTTAAGTCATATATGGCTGCAAGTAAGTTTTATAAAGATTACGCCTTGAAAACAAATGATAAGAAACAATATTTAGAAAATTATAATCAACACGTATTTATTGTAGCTATGTATTTGGCTAATGGTGATGCATCTTTGGCTAAGCAACTTATTATAGCAATGTTAGAGCAACGTGTTCAACCAGCGACACCAACTTTTTTAAATGCTGGACGTAGTCGTCGTGGGGAGTTGGTATCTTGCTTTTTATTAGAGGTGGGGGACTCTCTTAACTCTATCAATTATGTTGATTCTACGGCTAAGCAATTGTCGAAAATTGGGGGCGGTGTTGCGATAAATTTATCAAAACTGCGTGCCAGAGGAGAAAGTATCAAGGGTATAAAAGGCGTTGCTAAGGGTGTTATACCAGTAGCTAAGTCCTTAGAACAAGGTTTTTCTTATGCAGACCAACTGGGGCAAAGACCTGGAGCTGGAGCAGTCTACTTAAATATTTTCCACTATGACGTACTGGAGTTTTTGGATACTAAAAAAGTTAATGCTGATGAAGAATTACGCTTGCCTACAATTTCAACAGGCTTGATAGTGCCGTCATTATTCTTTGATTTGGCAAAAGAAAATAAGGACTTTTATATGTTCGGCCCTCATTCTATTTGGGAAGAATATGGGCTGGTTTTAGATGATATAGATATAGCTAAATATTATGATAAATTTGTAGCTAATGACAATGTTATTAAGAGAAAATACTCAGCTCGTGATATGCTATCTTTAATAGCTTCAACTCAGCTACAATCAGGTTATCCATATATGATGTTTAAGGACAATGCTAATAAAAATCATGCCCTAAAAGAAATAGGTCAGGTTAAAATGAGTAATCTTTGTACAGAAATTTTCCAATTACAAGAAACTTCTATAATAAAAGATTATGGAGAAGCAGATATAATTAAACGTGATATATCTTGTAATCTTGCTTCATTAAATATTGTTAATGTTATGGAAAGCAAGAAGATTAAAGAATCTGTCTATTCTGGTATGGACGCTTTAACATTTGTATCAAATTCTACAAAAATAAAAAATGCTCCTGGTGTTGTAAAGGCTAATGATGAATTTCATTCAGTTGGTTTAGGAGCTATGAATTTACATGGTTACTTAACTAAGAATTTAATAGCCTACGAAAGTGAAGAAGCTAAAGATTTTGCCAATGTCTTCTTTATGATGGTTAATTTCTATACTATTGAACGTTCTATGATGATAGCTAGGGAACGTAAGGAAACATTTAAAGACTTTGAAAAATCTGAGTATTATAAGGGAAATTACTTTAAAAGATATGTAGAGCAGGACTATCTTCCAAAAACAGATAAGGTAAAAGCCTTATTTGAAGATATTTATATACCAACAAAAGAGGATTGGGATATTTTGAAAAACAAGGTAAGGGAACATGGTTTATACCACGCATATAGAATGGCTATAGCACCTACTCAAAGTATTTCTTATGTGCAGAACTCAACATCAAGTGTTTTACCCATAGTTGATAAGATAGAACGTCGTACTTATGGTAATGCTGAAACATTTTATCCTATGCCATATCTTAATGCCCGCAATCAATGGTACTACAAATCAGCCTTTACTATTGACCAGATGAAATTGATAGACTTAATGGCAGTTATTCAAGAACATGTAGATCAGGGTATTTCTGTAATACTGTATGTAAATTCGGATATTACAACTAGACAGTTGGCTAGATACTACATCTATGCCCACCACAAAGGTTTAAAATCACTATATTACACTAGAAATAAATTATTATCAGTAGAAGAATGTACTTCTTGTGCTGTATAGAATTAAGAGGAATTTTAGATGAAAGCAGTAAATTGGAATAAACAAGACGATTTAACATTTATGTATTGGCGTCAGAATATCGCTCAATTTTGGGTTGATACGGAGTTTAAGGTGTCTAAGGATATTAAGAGCTGGACTGAAGACTTAAATGATTTAGAGCGTGATACTTATAAAAAAGTTCTTGCAGGCTTGACAGGTTTAGATACGCAACAAGGCGATAAGGGAATGCCTTTGGTGTCTTTACACACAGAAGATATGAGAAAACAAGCAGTATATAGCTTTATGGGAATGATGGAGCAGATGCACGCTAAAAGTTATTCTACAATCTTCACATCTTTGATACCCAGTAAAGAAACTGATTATTTATTAGATGAGTGGGTAGTAGAAAATAAAAAATTACAGTATAAGGCTTTAAGAATAGAAAGTTATTATATGAAATTATTTAAGCCAGAAGTGTCAACTTATGACTTATACATGGCAAGAGTAGCATCGGTATTTTTGGAATCATATATTTTTTATAGCGGATTTTTCTATCCTTTATACCTAGCTGGGCAAGGTAAGGTTACAACTTCTGGAGAGATTATTCGTAAAATTCTTTTAGATGAAACTATTCACGGCTCATTTACAGGCTTTGACGCTCAAGAAATATTTAAAAGCCTAACTCAAGAAGAACAGAAACTAGCAGAAAAAGAAATGTATGACCTATTACTGGACTTGTATGATAATGAATTAGCTTATACAAAAGACTTGTATGACCAAATAGGTTTAACAGAGCAGGTAAAAGATTATATAGAATATAATGCAAATAGGGCTTTGGCAAATTTAGGTTATCCGGGATATTTTGAACACAAGGACTTAAATCCAATTATTGAAAATGCTATGGACACTTCTACTAAAAATCACGACTTCTTCAGTGTTAAGGGAGATGGTTATGTGGTTAGTATGAATGTTGAAGCACTAGAAGATGAAGATTTTATTTTTTAATAGTAATTTTAAATACCTACTCATTTGGGTAGGTCTTTTTATATAGTTAAACCTATATTTTTTAAAAGTAAGATTAAATTCAGAAAATTTTTTAAAAACACTTTACAAGCTTGGGAAATGGGTATATAATTAAGATTAAAATTTTTAAAAAAGGATGTGATATTATGACAGAAGTCAAAATGAAAAGAAATCTGCGATCAAGACATATTTCTATGATGGCTATTGGAGGTTCAATAGGAACAGGTTTATTTATGGCTAGTGGAGCCGTAGTTAGCCAAGCAGGGTCTTACAAGGCGGTCTTATCTTATTTAGTAATAGGTGTATTCATATATTTTTTGATGTCATCACTAGGAGAGATGGCAAGTTATTATCCAGTATCAGGTTCATTTAGTTCTTATGCCGAACGTTTTATAGATCCATCTTTAGGTTTTGCAGTTGGTTGGCTATACTGGGTTATTTGGATTTTAGTTGCAGGAATAGACATAATAACTTTATCAAAAGTTTTACAGTTTTGGTCATTCTTCCAACAGTTTTCTTCATTTACACTATGTATTTTCTTTTTAATAGTACTGTGTGTAATTAATATCACTAGTGTTAGAATATTCGGAGAAATAGAATATTGGCTAACTTTTATTAAGGTAATAACAGTAATTATATTTTTAATTTCAGGTTTTGCTTTAATATTTGGAATTTTAGGTGGGCAAGCACACGGTTTAAATACTTTTGTTGCAAATAATAAAATTAGTGGTGCAGAAGGATTTTTAGGATTTTTCGCTATCTTATCAACAGCGGCCTTTTCTTTTGGAGGAACTGAATCAGTAGCAGTAGCTTCAGGAGAAAGTCAAAATCCGGCAGAAACTATGCCAAAAGCAGTTAATCAAGTTTTCTGGAGAATTTTAATATTTTATGTAGCAACAATATTTATAATATCAGCAGTAATTCCTGCAAGTGACCCCAGACTACTAGATACATCTAATATCCTTGCATCACCATTTACATTAGTTTTTGAAAATGCTGGTATGTTAATTGCGGCCACTGTAATGAATGCTGTAATATGTGCATCTGTGCTTTCAGCAGGAAATTCTGGTATATACTTTTCAAGTAGACAATTATTTTCTTTGAGTACAAGAGGCTATGCTCCAAAAGTATTTTCTAAGTTAAGCACTAATTCTAGTCCGCAATTAGCAGTTTTAACAAGTGTGGTGGTCATAGTATTAAGTTTTATTTTTGAAAAATATAACGCTGCTGGTTACTACATGTTGCTAGCCCTTGTAGGAGTTTTAGTAGTATGTGTTTGGTCGATATCTATAATTGCACAAATAAGATTAAGAAATGCAATAAGAAAACAAGGAAAAAATGAAAAAGAAGTTCTACCCTATAGAGCAAAATTTGGTTTGTTTGGTTCTTATTTAGCTGTCTTTGCATTTGTAGCCTTAATTGTATTACAAACTTATGCTGACTTTTCTAAGGGTGGTTTTGCAGCGGCAATCTATGATATTTTGCCACCAGTACTAATAATTATTATATGTTTAGCTCATAAACTAATTAAGAAAACTAAGTTTGTAAAACTTGAAGAAATGGATTTAGATAAATTTAAATATTAAGTTCAATAGGGGAATTAAATATATTCTTATTTATTTTAGTCATACAAGTAAAAGATTAATAAAATTAATTTTATTAATCTTTTTTATTATATATTTTACACAGTATTATTTTTAAAAATTTTATGGTATAATTGTCAATAAATTAGTTATAAAGTGGAGCCTTATGAAAAAATTTTCAGATTTAGATAGTAGATTTCAAAATTCAGCAGTAGAATATTATTATAAAATAATTCATAGAAAAAAATTTTCTTTGTTAATAAAAAAAATATTTGATAAAATACTCGCTTTATTTTTATTGATATTACTTAGTCCAGTTTTTTTATTTATAGCAATTTGGATAAAACTTGATAGTGAGGGAGAAATTTTTTATAGACAGGCTAGAGTTACAAGTTACGGCAGGGAGTTTAGAATTTATAAGTTTAGAACCATGGTAAAAAATGCTGACAAGTTAGGCTCTCTAGTTACCTTGCAAGATGACCCCCGCATAAGTTCAGTAGGGAAAAAATTAAGAAAATTGCGTATTGATGAATTGCCTCAACTTATTAATATATTGCTAGGTGATATGAGTTTTGTGGGTACTCGTCCAGAGGTGAAAAAATATGTTGATAAGTATTCTGATCTCATGTATGCAAGTCTGCTTTTGCCAGCTGGAGTAACGTCTATTGCTAGCATAGAATATAAAGATGAAGATGAAAAAATTGAAAAATATACCTCGCAGGGCATGAGTGTAGACCAAGTTTATATAGAAAAAATCTTACCAGAAAAGATGAAATATAATCTTGCTTATCTTGAGAATTTTAGTTTTTCAAGTGATGTAAAAATAATGGTAAGAACCTTTTTAGAAGTTTTAAAATAAAAAGTCATAGATAATTTATCTATGACTTTTTATTTTAGTATGCTTCAAATCCATGAGGGGCATTTTTTTTATTTTTTGGTGGTAATTGTAAATCTCTATAAAAATTTGTAAGGAGTTTGGCGTATTTTTTATTTAGAAATTCATAGAAACACCAAGACATAAATTAAAAAAATTTTACTTATTATTTATTTTTGTAACCAAAAAGTAATAAAAAAGAAACTCTACAGATATTATAAATAAAGAAAATATATGTTAGAATAATCTAGCATAAAGAATA
>NZ_JAHKEI010000036.1:0-6923 GCF_018790995.1 Gemella sp. zg-1178 | reverse complement strand
TTTTAATTTTCTCCTTTACATTTATTAACGTGGTATAGTCCACAATAGAGCTTGTCAAGTAACGTTTGACATACGAAAAAGACAGTTTAACGTCATATCCAGGACAAAAGAAAAACACCCAACAAAAAGCTAAGTGTTTGTTTTTTTATTTACTATTTAATTATCTGCCTAGAAAATCCAAAGCCCTTTTATACTTCATATTTCTTTTTATATCCTTATTTGTAATATAATTTAATCTGTTTAAATTAGAATTATGTTTTAAATCAGAAATTTTAACTTGTCTTGCCAACTTATTATTTTTTACCACCTTCAAATAATCAAAATATGATTGGTTAGGCTTTTTAGTTATAACATCAACAGCTTTTACTATTTCCTCGTCAAAATAAGACTTTAAAAAATCAATAGTTATTTCGCTATCTTCTACAACATCATGAAGTAAAGCAACAATTTTCCCCTTAATCCCCTTTGTATTAAACATAACATAAATAATATGGAAAATATAAAGTCTACCCGCCTTATCTCTTTGCCCTCTATGAGCTTTTAAAGAAATGAAAAAAGCATTAACAAAGTTGAGCATAGTATTCTTCCTCTGTTATATCTTCAGTAAATATAGAACCGATATTTATTTTTAAATAAAAATTACTTGGAATTTCTTTTTTATCCTCTATTTTATAATAAATACCATCTTTTTCTTTAACATACTTTTTATAATCTGGACAATAATAATAAGAAGGCTTCATAATATATTACCTTATCCTTTCTACTCCTTTAGGAATGTTTATAGTGTTACTTAAATTTATCATTTTTTGAATTAATTTTTTATATAAAACATCATCTATACTAAAATCTAAAACTCTTTGTTTTTCATATAATTCATGCAATTCATTTTCTTTTATATGTAAAGATTTATGAGTATGAAATTGCAACTCAAAAATATTACCCTTGTCATCTTTTACCAAAGTATTTATTCCCTTGTAGGTAACATTATTTTTAAAAGTATTTTTTACTCTCATAATACTATATCCTTGTTTTTCTAAAAATTTTTTAACTAAAAAATAAGTATCAGTAAAATTATTTTCATTTTGAACCAAAGTATAACGTAAAATATCATTTACTTCATACAAAGCATTAGAAAAAGTTATATTTTTTTCTTTAACATCATCTTTTACTTTTCTATACAAGCTTTCTGAATTTTTAAGTTTAAAATCTAAACCTGCTAATTCTCCTCCAGTATTTTTAGCAATTATATCTAACGTTTTAGTTACATTCGGTTCAATACCTTTAAAATATTCAATACGATTTTCTACCAACGAACGGTAATTGATTTCTTTAATATTATTATACTTCGAATTAGTTATTTTCGCAATTAATTTCTCCTCCACTTCCTCCCTATCAAACTGTTTTGCCAAATTATCAACATCAATATAAGCAACCAGAACACAGCGACACCGAGGGTGGCGTGGAAGAATAGGGGCTTTATCAATATCATAAATATTACCAGAACAGACTGCACACTGTTCGCTTGTCCTATCGTCTAAGGTTACAATATCTTTTAATTTTCTCCTTTACATTTATTAACGTGGTATAGTCCACAATAGAGCTTGTCAAGTAACGTTTGACATACGAAAAAGACAGTTTAACGTCATATCCAGGACAAAAGAAAAACACCCAACAAAAGCTAAGTGTTTAATTTTAATAAAAAGTTCCTAAGCCTAAAAATAAAATCGCCCTAATTTTCTGTAAGTATCCAAACAGCAGAAATGCCAATCAGGGTAATCGTTAAAGCTAGCCCCCCTAAATGTACGTTCGACCTTATACTTCCAAAGCCCTATAGGTACATTAGCTTCTGGCAAAGGCTCCAAAGATAAATAATACCTTTTTTTCTCCTCTATCTCCTCAGGACTGTAAGCCTTGCTAACTAAAAAGCCCAATACATAAGCGTCGCCTTGCACCAAGGGGCAGAGCTTAAGCAAGTTTTTCCTAGTAGGCTCACAGTCAAGACTTTTAAAAAATTTTTCTCTTTCTTCTTCTATAAATTCTAATATTCTGTCTTGCCTCATCACACGCCAATGCCTAAAGTTTAAAACATCTTTAAGTTGGATATAATCTTTATAGTTATTCATCTTCTAACAGCTCCATTTCCAATATTCCTTTTTTTTCATCTATATTTAATATTTTATACCTTGTATTTCTATGAACTAGAAATTCTTTTTCATAATCATTTTCTGAATTTTTGCCTATATAATAGCCCTTAGTATGCCCAGGGGCTTGTATAATAAACTTATAACCATGATCAAAATGTTTTGTTGCTTTTTCATCTATGCTTGTACTAAGATAATTTTTAAAGAAATCACCTTCTTTAATTGCCTTAAATTCTTCTTTTCTTGTATAACGGTATAATTTCAAATCATAGCCTAGCCTATTACTTTCTAAGACTGCATCTAAGGCTTGCACCACATCTTCAAATTTAGCGTTTCTAACTCCCCCTAAGTCTTTGTTCCTTAGGTAATTATTAATTTTTCCTGAATCTTTATCTGTATATTTACTTATAGCCCTTTGTTCAGTTTCAGACAAGCTAGACCAAACCCCATCAGAAACTTCTTGCAGCCTCTTTTCTGTGTCCTTATCAGCTATCTTATAGACTATTTCTTTCTTAATTATAGCACCAGCAGAGCCAGCTTGTAAAGCCTTATTAACTGAGGCTTCCTCCCTATCAAACTGTTTTGCCAAATTATCAACATCAATATAAGCAACCAGAACACAGCGACACCTAGGATGTCTAGGAAGAATAGGGGCGTTATCAATATCATAAATATTACCAGCACAGACTGCACACTGCTCGCTTGTCCTATCGTCTAAGGTTACGACATCTTTTAATTTCTCCTTTACATTTATTAACGTGGTATAGTCAACAATAGAGCTTGTCAAGTAACGTTTGACATACGAAAAAGACAGTTTAGCGTCATATCCAGGACAAAAGAAAAACACCCAACAAAAAGCTAAGTGTTTCAAGTTATATTATATTAATTTTAAACTATCCCCAGGCATAAAATTTTTTATCTGGAAATTCTCCAGAATCCCAAAGTTGCTTTACCAATCCTCTGGCTCTATTAGCAAAAAAGGTGCTGTCATCTTGTTTATCAAATGATGATAATTCTAAAATATAAACCTCTCCTGTATCTGGAACTATTTCAATAATTCCAGGTCCTGCATAATTTTGTGGCGTATAAAAATATCCAGTAATACTTGAATTTTGTATTTTTTCTAAAAGTAACATCATTATAAATCACCTCTTTCTTTTTTCCATTTTTTTAAAGCTTCATAATAATTATAAATTTCATTGGTTAAATCATGAGCTTGTCTGTAATTATAACCTTGTTTCATAAGCGTATATTCAAAAAATTCATGTTCTAACATTACAAAATCATGATTTTGAATATTTTTCCCTTCTCTCAATCTTCGCCAAGATTCAGCCATATTATAATCGGGGTCAAACCTTTTAAAATCATTAACTAAATTATACTCATTTATAAAAATATGATTATATATCTTTTCTATATCTTCTATTCTAAAACCTGTATTTATAGCTATTGTTAATATTTCTTTCTTTTTATCCCTGTTTCTTACATAATTATAATATTTTTCTGCGTGCTTATCTCTATTTATTTGATAAGGATCATTATTATCGTTTAAAGCCCCATGTATCCCAGGACTAATAATTACATTTTTATTATAATTTATTTTTTCTTTATTTTCAATAATTGTGTCTGCCACTTCCTCCCTATCAAAACCCTTTGCCAAAGTATCAACATCAATATAAGCAACCAGAACACAGCGACACCTAGGGTGTCTAGGAAGAATAGGGGCGTCCTCAATATCATAAATATTACCAGCACAGACTGCACACTGGTCGCTTGTCCTATCGTCTAAGGTTACGACATCTTTTAATTTCTCCTTTACATTTATTAACGTGGTATAGTCCACCATAGAGCTTGTCAAGTAACGTTTGACATACGAAAAAGACAGTTTAGCGGCATATCCAGTACAAAATAAAAACACCCAACAAAAGCTAAGTGTTTAGTACATTATATTAAATTATTGATACCTCTTTATTTAACAAGTCTACTTCTTTTTCAAATTTAACAGAAACATCTTTTCTTGATGTAGTAGCTGAAAACATAGGAATAATAGCGTTAAAATAGATATTCCCATCAATAAGTAAGTTAGAATTATTTCTAAAATTATCTGGTAATTCTGTATCTAACTCTAAAATTAATCTATTACCAAATTTACGAGTTTTTATTACTTTCATCTTCTGTTAACCTCCTATATATTTTTTTATATAGCTCTATATCTTTTTTTACAAATTCTATTTCTATTTTTGGTAGTTTATATCTATCTGCATATCTTAATGATTTTTCTTTAGCTAATATTTCATTTTTAACTACATCTAATCTTGACCCGTCATTCTCATTTCTTAAATATTGTTCACTATGTTCAAGTTCTTCAATAAGTGCAGATATAGATATTTTTTCACGCATCAATATTGTATAAGCATCTAAAGTAATAGCCTCAGCATTACGAGAATCCAAATAAACTATTGAAGATTCATCATTTATAATAACTCCACCTCTTCTTCTAAATTTTCGGGATAATTTATTTATTAAACTTTTAGATGCTATAGACATTTTACTATTATCTATATATTTTTTTCTTTTCATATTTCTATTATATCCTACACTTTTATATTTTTCAAGCATAGCTTTCTCAAAATAAAAAGCCATATCCAAAAGAATATGACTTGTGAAATGGACGGTGTGCCTGTCCCGTCATCTCAGATACCTTTTAAGGTGCGTAGTGACACTAAAATCTCTACCTCATTTCTATTACATTATAACATAAAATTATAATTTTTTATATATCGTTAGCTCTTTTTAATTTAGTTTTTTTTATAATATTAATACTTGAAAGTAATTAATTTTATGATATAATATTATTAAATAGAAGAAGTCGCACTCCGTAGGGGCTCGGTTTCTTCTTTTTTTTATTTTTTTAATATATCAATAAGCTTATCAGATTTTTTACTATTGCAATTTTTAATCCTCTGTTGTTATATTTATAAACGTTTGTTAATTGTCTGAAAAATTCTTCATTTGTTAAAGGTGAATTTGTCAAATCAAATACTATATTTTCAGATTGTTTTTTGGCTTTCTTAGTATTATTATCAACAGTTGTTTTTCCTGAACCTGTTATTTCTTTTAAATCAAACTTCATATTGTTTATTAAATAATCAGGAGTTGAAATATTTTCAGGATAATTAACTCTTGGAACAATTTGAACATGAACTCCAAATTTTTTAGATATCCACTCTGCTACTGCTTTTTCTTCTTAAGAATAATCTAATACAACGTGTTTCCCATCAACAAAGTATTTAACACCTTCGTATTCCCAATAATTCATATCTGTAACTTTTGGTTCTTTATAATTTTTTAACCATTCATATTTTACACTTTTATACGTTAAAGCCTTATTAACTGAGGCTTCCTCCCTATCAAAACCCTTAGCCAAAGTATCAACATCAATATAAGCAACCAGAACACAGCGACACCTAGGGTGGCGTGGAAGAATAGGGGCGTCCTCAATATCATAAATATTACCAGCACAGACTGCACACTGGTCGCTTGTCCTATCGTCTAAGGTTACGACATCTTTTATTTTCTCCTTTACATTTATTAACGTGGTATAGTCCACAATAGAGCTTGTCAAGTAACGTTTGACATACGAAAAAGACAGTTTAGCGTCATATCCAGGACAAAAGAAAAACACCCAACAAAAAGCTAAGTGTTTAATTTTAATAAAAAGTTCCTAAGCCTAAAAATAGCCTAAAAATAAAATCGCCCTAATTTCCTGTAAGTATCCAGGTAACAAAATTTACAATCTGGATAATCCTTAAAGCTAGCCCCCCTAAATGTACGCTCGACCTTATGCTTCCAAAGCCCTATAGGTACATTAGCTTCTGGCAAAGGCTCCAAAGATAAATAATACCTTTTTTTCTCCTCTATCTCCTCGGGACTGTAAGCCTTACTAACTAAAAAGCCTAATACATAAGCTTCTTCTTGCTCAGTTGGGCAGAGCTTAAGCAAGTTTTCCCTAGTAGGCTCACAGTCAAGCCTTTTAAAAAATTTTTCTCTTTCTTTTTCTATATATTCTAATGTTCCTTTTTTATCTTTTGAAAACATCTTTTTCCAAAACCAAAAATGGGAAACATCTTGCACTTGGATATAATCTTTATAGTTATTCATCTTCTAACAACTCCATTTCCAATATTCCTTTTTTCTCATCTATATTTAATATCTTATATTTAGTCTTTCTATGAACTAGAAATTCTTTTTCATAATCATTTTCTGAATTTTTGCCTATATAATAGCCCTTAGTTTCCCCAGGGGCTTGGATAATTAACTTAAAATCACCGAAATCATTTGTTGCCTCTTCATCTATGCTCGTACTAAGATAATTTTTAAAGAAATCACCTTCTTGAAGTGCCTTAAATTCTTCTTTGCTTACATAACGGTATAATTTCAAATCATAGCCTAGATTATTACTTTCTAAAATCTCATCTAGTATTTTCACCTTGTCTTCAATATCTACTTTGCTTATACCCTCTAAGTATTCGCCCCTTAGGTAATTATTAATTCTCCCTGAATAAAGATATGTGTAATCCTCTATAGCGTCCTTTTGTTCCTTGCTAAATGTTTTATAAACCCTATCAGAAACTTCTTGCAGCCTCTCTTCTGTGTCCTTATCAGCTATCTTATAGACTTTTTCTTTCTTAATTATAGCACCAGCAGAGCCAGCTTGTAAAGCCTTATTAACTGAGGCTTCCTCCCTATCAAAACCCTTAGCCAAAGTATCAACATCAATAT
>NZ_JAHKEI010000035.1:0-7436 GCF_018790995.1 Gemella sp. zg-1178 | reverse complement strand
TAATGTGTTTGCCTTTTGTGTTATAATGTTCTTGCATCTCTTGGTATCCTTTTTTTGTAGTTACTAAAAGTATATCCTATGAGATGCATCTCTTGGTATCCTTTTTTTGTAGTTACTAAAAGTATATCCTATGAGATGCTTTTTTTGTACTACTGGCTAACTTAATTATATAATTTACTTATTCTTAAAAAATATAAAAATCTATTGTAATAACTTCTTAAAAGTGTTATAATTTTAAAGATGCTATGGCATTAATTACGATGTTCCTCTGTTGACAAGAGTTAATAACGAGCATTTTGTAAAAAGGAGAAAACAATGAACAAATTAATCGCAGAGATTACAAAATCACAATTAAGAACTGACATTCCTCAGTTTAAAGCAGGAGATACTGTAAGAGTACATGTTAGAATTATCGAAGGTGGACGTGAACGTATCCAACAATTTGAAGGTGTTGTAGTTAAACGTCGTGGCGGTGGAATATCTGCTACATACACTGTGCGTAAAATTTCTAACGGTGTTGGGGTTGAAAGAACATTCCCAGTTCATACACCAAAAGTAGAAAGAATTGAAGTAGTACGTAAAGGTAGAGTTAGACGTGCTAAATTGTATTACTTACGTAACCTACGTGGTAAAGCAGCTCGTATTAAAGAAGTACGTTAATAATAAAAAGGATATATCTTAGATATATCCTTTTTTTAATAAATAAAAATAAATTAAAACAAAAGTTGCTTTACAATTCCAAAAAGAAGATTAATTTAAGCAATAAAAATAATGCTTTTTAAGTGTGCCGTAATTTGAAAATGATTTAAAAATAATACAATTAATTTATTGTTCTATAAAAATTGCAATTTGTTTTATTTGTGATATAATAAGTAATAATTTCTCTAATAATGCATTCAAAAAGGGGGATATTGAAATGTCAAAGATTATAAAAGTCAAGAAAAAGAAAGCTATAAGCACCGAAACATTTGTATTTATTGGGCTTATAGTTGTAATATTTGCTGGTATGAGCTATGTAATGGGTCTAGGAAATATGTTCAAAAGTATGATGGCCACGGCTCATGACTTACTACTAAATACCGTATTTTACATCATGGCCATGGCCGTAGTAACAGGAGCATTAAGTATGCTACTATCAGAATTTGGGGTAATAGCTCTCATAAATAAATTATTCGCACCACTCATGAAACCACTTTGGGGACTGCCTGGTGCCAGTGTAACAGGAGCAATAGCAACCTATTTATCAGATAATCCTGCTATTATTCCTTTTGCAAAAGATAAAAAATTCACAGTATTTTTTAAAAAGTATCAAGTGCCAGCCTTATGTAACTTAGGAACAACATTTGGAATGGGGCTTATAGTTACAGTCTTTATGGCAACACAAGGTCCAGGTTTTTGGGGTCCTGCTCTAATAGGGGACTTGGGAGCAATCTTAGGAAGTATTGTCAGTGTACGCTTGATGTTAATTCAAACTAAAAAATATTATGGAGAGGAAGCGGAAGAAGCATTTATTGATGAAGTAGTAGAAGCTAATGAAGACCCTGCTAATTATCGTGAAGTCCGTGAAGGAAATATTTTTCAACGTGTTCTTGACACCCTTTTAGAAGGTGGTAGGTTAGGAGTGGAGCTGGGACTTGCAATTATTCCTGGTGTCCTTATAATTTGTACCATGGTTATGATGCTAACTTTTGGTCCAGGTAAAACTGGTTATACAGGTGCGGCTTATGAGGGGATTAAACTCTTACCCTGGATAGGAGATAAAATTTCATTTATTGTAGAGCCACTTTTCGGTTTCCAAAGTGCAGAAGCTATCGCCTTTCCAATAACTTCCCTTGGAGCCGTAGGTGGAGCTATGTCGCTAGTACCTGGTCTCTTAGAAAGAGGCTTGATAGGCGGTAACGAAATAGCAGTATTTACAGCAATGGGTATGTGCTGGAGTGGATACTTAAGTACGCATATCGGTATGATGGACGCATTAGGGGCAAGAAAATTATCTTCTAAAGCAATAATTTCACATACAATAGGCGGTCTTGTGGCAGGTGTCTTGGCCCACTTTATGTATATAGCCTTCTTTTAAATATAAATTTCAAAACCTTAGGACAAGTTCCCAGGGTTTATTTTTATTTTTAGATTCAGATTATTTAGTTTTAATAAATATTGCATTAAAAATTTTTATTTTTATAAAATTATATTTAGAAGTATTTTAAGAAAAAATCAAATGCTCAACACACTGATTTTATAGAATTAAATTTTTAGTAAGATAATTAATAAAAAAATCTTATTAAAATTTTTACTTTAATATTTTACTAAATAGATAAATTTACTGTTAAAATAAATTCTGAAGCATTATATCATATCAGAATATTTAATTTTAATAAGAATAATATTTAATTTTTTAAAAAATATTTAATTCATATAAAATTTTTAAATTAAAATAATAACTCAAATTAAGGTTTATTTTTAAGCTTTTTCTGTTTACTTTTTATATTTTTTTTATTATAATTATAATTATAACTTATAGGAGGATTATAACAATGGCAAAAATTGTAGTTGTTGGAGCTAATCACGCTGGAACAGCGTGTATCAATACAATATTAGGTAATTACGGAAAAGAAAATGAAGTGGTTGTTTTTGATAAAAATAACAATATTTCATTCTTAGGATGCGGTATGGCATTATGGATTGGTAAGCAAATTGCCGGGGCTGATGGATTATTCTATTCTAATAAAGAAACATTAGAAGCAGCTGGTGCTAAAGTAAATATGGAAGCCGACGTGCAAAGTATTGATTATGACAAAAAAGAAGTCCATGTTGTATTAAAAGACGGAAGAAAACATGTAGAAGGCTATGACAAATTAATATTGGCTACTGGTTCTAAACCAATAATACCCCCAATCAAAGGTGTAGAATTAGAAAATGTTCAATTTGTAAAATTATTCCAAAATGCTCAAGAAGTAATTGATAAATTGGAAAATCCTGAAATCAAACGTGTTGCAGTAGTTGGTGCTGGATATATTGGGGTAGAGTTAGCTGAAGCCTTTGAAAGAATTGGTAAAGAGGTTGTCTTAGTTGATGTTGCAGAAACTTGCTTGTCTGGTTACTACGACAAAGACTTAACAGAATTAATGAATAAAAATTTATCTGACCACAACATTAAATTAGCATTCGGACAAACAGTAACTGAAATTCAAGGAAATGGAAAGGTAGAAAGATTGGTTACTGATAAAGAAAGTTTTGATGTGGATATGGTAATTCTAGCAGTAGGATTTAGACCGAATAATGAATTAGGAAAAGATAAGTTAGAATTATTTAGAAATGGTGCTTATGTTATAAATCGCCATCAAGAAACTAGCGTAAAAGATGTCTATGCTATCGGAGATTGTGCCACAGTTTATGACAACTCATTAGGAGATGACGCGATTAACTACATCGCTTTAGCATCAAATGCTGTGCGTTCAGGGCTTGTAGCAGCCCACAATGTATGTGGTAAGCCACTGGAAACAATCGGAATACAAGGTTCAAATGGTATCTGCATCTACGACTTAAAAATGGTATCAACTGGATTAACATTAGAAAAAGCTCTAAGAGCTGGATATGATGCAGTAGTTACAGAATTTTCTGACTTGCAAAAACCCGACTTTATTGAACATGATAACCACGATGTAACTATTAAAATAGTTTATGATAAAAATACAAGAGTCGTCTTGGGTTGTCAAATTGCAAGTAAAGAAGATATGTCAATGGGTATCCACATGTTCTCTCTTGCCATTCAAGAAAAAGTTACAATTGAGCGTTTAGCCCTATTAGATATCTTCTTCTTACCACACTTCAACAAACCCTACAACTACATTACAATGGCAGCCCTAACTGCTAAATAATTTTTAAATTATTAGTAAAGAAGTGCAACCTAAAATTTTAGGTTGCACTTCTTATTTTGTGTATATATTAATTGTATCAGTATTTTTATTTGATATACTAATAATCAATTTTCCCTCCTATATTCCTCTGGTATTTCTATTTCTCTTACATCCATTTTACCTGTAACTACATCAGAAATTAAACTTTGTTTTAGTTCTTGTAGATTTTGGATTTGACTTTCTAAATAAGCTAATAAGTTATCAAATTTATTTTCTATATTTTTAATTTTTATAACTACTTTTTCTTGAGTATGAATATCTGGATAAAAAAATTCAAAATTATAAAAATCTCTTTGATATAGGTGAATTATTGTAGCCACACCTAAATTTAAATTATTAAACCATTCTTTGAATATATCACTTTTTAATACATAATAAAGATATTCTTTAGTAACAATAGTGTCTTTAAAAAATTCTATTTTCATAATTCCTGAATTAAGTGTAGCTTTTTCTTTTAAATTTTTAACAAGTGCCAATTTCCCCACTGTTCCATCTTTTGTTATCAATAAATCATCATTTTTTATCTGAATATTTTTATTTTGTTCCCACCTGAAATAAGGAACTCGGACACAAGTTTCATAATTTATTTCTCCATTTTTAAAATCAGTTCCAGTAATAAGTAATATTCCCTTATCACTGTATTCACCCGAATTTAAGCCTTGCCAACCAATTCTTCCAAATAAATTGCAAAAATATTTTATTTTAATCTTATTTCCATTTTCTACTTTTATTAATTTATTTATTAGTCTATTTTTTAATTTTTCAATTTCTTTTATCTTCCTCTTCTCCAACCCCACCAACCTATCAATCTCCCCTATCTTCCAATCAAGAAAGTTGGCTATTTGGGTTTGTTCAGATAGGGGAGGGATACCTTACTTTTCTCAAGTTCTACCAACCTATCAATCTCCCCTATCTTCCAATCAAGAAAGTTGGCTATTTGGGTTTGTTCAGATAGGGGAGGGATAATAGATTTTATGTTTTTAAATTCATCTTTTGTTATGGTATATCTAACAGATTTTGAATACACTTTATATTTTCTATCTTGAAAAATATATCTAAAATAATAATCTACAAATTTTTTGTTTGCTCCTATTATTTCAAATACTTCATAGGCGGATGTAATTTTACCTTTATACTTAGAAACAGAAGAAAATACAGCTGACTGATCTAAATCAAATAGGCACATAACTAATTGACCAATATTAACTTCTTGGTAATTTTCAAAAGTTTCTGGCATTTTTCCAGTAAAGTTATTATTCCCTTTTACATTTATTCCATTTTTTGTTAGTGATAACAATTCGTATTCATGTTCTTTATTTCCTACTACTTTTTTTTTACTTTTTAAAAAGACTTTATTTGGTAATATCTCCCAACCCTCTGGCACTTCTCTTAACCAGGGTAAATTTACTTTTCTATATTTTTTATATCTTTTCATCTAATCCCCTCCAGGATAGATGAAAGTAATCCCTTAGTATTCTTTTCTATTTCTTCAATATCTTTAATAATTTCATCAATATTTCTTAATTCTTTAGGCTTATAAAAATACTTAGTAAAACTTATTTCATAGCCTATTTGTTTTGATTTCATATCAAAAAAGGCATCTTTCTTATATGGCAGTATTTCATTTTCAAGATAGGCTTCAATCCCCCCTTCATAATTAAGGGGAATTATTTCACTATCTTTCAGCTCTTTATTACTTTCTGGATTTCCCTTACTATCAAGGACTATTTCACCATCTTCACTTACCTGTGTCAATAAATCACGAATAAGCCTTTTAGCCTTTGCTGGCAACTTAAGTTTAGAACTTTTAACTTCTTCTTCTACTAATTGCATAAAGTTGTTAAAGCTAGAACTTTCTATTTCTAATACTTTCACTACAATTTCATATAAGGACTTGTCAAAATCTTTTAAGCTATTTAGGGCTTCATCACTAACAAGCATTTTAAGTCTTAATGGTACAAGTACATCTATGGCAATATGGCCAAAGTCCTTATTATCAAAGACAAGGCTTTTTTCCTTATCAGCCTTATCAAAATCCAGATAAAGTTTAACTATTTCTTTTCTAATATCTCCTGGAATTTCACAATTTTTGCTTCCAAGATTTTTTCTTAAGGCTTCTTTCATATTTCTTGCATCAATTAGCTGGACTTTACCCTTTCTCCTATCTTCTTTTTTATTGGATAAAATCCAAAGATATGTCCCGATACCCGTATTGTAAAAAAGGTTCTCTGGTAATGCAACTATAGCTTCTAGTAAGTCTTGTTCAAAAATATATCTTCTTAAGTTACTTGCCCCCTGTCCTGCCCTTCCTGTAAATAAGGAAGAACCGTTGTGAACTTCTACAATCCTACTTCCAAGCCTGGTTTCTGTTTTCATCTTACTAATATTATTGGCTAAAAATAACATTTGGGGGTCTCCTATATCAGGCAGGAAAGAAAAACTTGGATTTTCATCATAGTTAATAACAAATCTACTGTCTATTATTTCTTCTTTTTTATTAACTCCGTATGTTTTTAAGTCTGACCTCCAGGCAGTCCCAAAGGGGGGATTAGATAGCATAAAGTCAAAAGTTTCTCCTGCAAACCTATCTTGTGATATTGTAGAACCGAATCGGATATTATCAGCCTGTATACCCTCACCCTTTACCAGCATATCGGCTTTGGCAATGGCATAGGTTTCATCAGAGTTTTCCTGACCGAATAAGTTTATATTAACATTTTTGTCTATCTTCCTAGCAAGTTCTAATATTCTTTGTTCTCCCACTGTCAGCATACCACCAGTACCTGCTGCCCCGTCGTATATTCTATAGGATGTTGAGTCGATTTTATCTTGAATAGGGATAAAGGCTAAGTCGGCAATAAGTTCTACTATATCTCTGGGTGTAAAGTGTCTTCCAGCATCTGTTACATTGGTTTCTTCATTGAACATTCTTATTACTTCTTCAAATAGGGTTCCCATGGAATGATTGTCTAGGGCTTCAATTTTTACTGTGCCGTCTTCATTTAAAACGGGTTTGTTGTTAAAGTTGTATTTTGGATCTACAAATTTTTCTATGAGCATGCCCAGCCTATCTTGCTGAGATAATCTTTCAATTTCATTTCTTATATGAAATTTATCAATGATTACTTGAACATTTGATGAAAAGCCATCTAAGTAGGCTATAAAGTCGTCTTTTAGTGTTTTGCTTCTGCTAACTCCTTTTAGGTCTTTTAGGGTGAAGTCTGCCTTGTTTACAAAGTTTTGTCCTGCAACTTGAAATAGGGCTGCGTCCATATTGTCTTTTACGCCTAAGTTAATGAGTTCTTTTTTCTTTTTTATTACTTCTTCGTGTTTTTCTTCTAAGACTGCGTCTAGTCTTCTTATTACAAACATAGGTAGTATTATTTTTCGGTAATCTCCTAGGTCGTATACATCTACTAAACAGTCATTTGCTATCCCCCAAATAAATGATTTTAGGGCGTTGTAGCTTGTATTACTTAACATATGTTTTCCTCTGCTTTCTTTATGTTTTTAAATTTT
>NZ_JAHKEI010000034.1:0-7693 GCF_018790995.1 Gemella sp. zg-1178 | reverse complement strand
CATTGTTGAAACATCTTATAGAAATTCAGACACAAGCAGAAAACTTTATGGAGAAAATGAAACCAGAGATGATGAAAAATATGGGGATAACAGAAGAGTTGAAAGTCAAAGATCAAATGCAGTGGGTCAAGTGTCAGCGCCAGGACAAATTGACAAGCAGAAAACTTTATGGAGAAAATGAAACCAGAGATGATGAAAAATATGGGGATAACAGAAGAGTTGAAAGTCAAAGATCAAATGCAGTGGGTCAAGTGTCAGCGCCAGGACAAATTGAAGCTGGTAAATTAAGAGAATTTATTAACGTGCTAGAATAAGAAAAAACAAGCCTTGATTAAAAATTTTTTCAAGGTTTATTTTTTATTGCAACGACTTATTTTTAAGTTAAAAATCTATAATACTAATTTTTTAGTTAGTTAAATAAAATTTAAGGATTAAAAACAGGAAACTAGCTAAAGATTAATAACTATATAAGAAATAAAGCTACTAAAAATTAATTTAGTAGCTTTTATTATATTAAAATTTTCTTATTATTTAGTTTTGATAAAATTAGCCCTAAATATTTTTTAAAATTTAAATTTCTTATCTAAATTTAGATTAAAAATTTATTATTCTAAATCTAATATCCAGTCTGTTAGCTTGTAGGCTTCTTTTGGTCCCATAGAATCTTGGTCGTAAGTGTATAATTTAGCACCAGAAGAGTGATATTTTTCTAAAATATCGTTAATATAATTCCAAGAAGCAACTATTTGATCCCATTGTGAAAATAGCATTCTGTCATTAACAAGGCAGGCGTACAATAATCTTTCATAGGCTTCAGGAGTATTCAAACGATTTTCTAAGATACAACTTTGGCAAAAATCCATAGAAACTTCCTGCAAGTCATTGGCTGTTCCTGGTTTTTTAGCGTTAAATTTCAAATAAATACCCTCTGTTGGTTGTATTTTTATAATCAACATATTTTGAGGAGCGTCATTTTCTGCCTTAAATTTAATTACAACTTGACTTTCTCTAGTTGCTAATTTTTTTCCTGTTCTTATAAAGAAGGGAACTTTCTGCCAGCGTTCATTATCAATTTCTACTTTTAAAGCAACATAAGTTTCCGTTTTTGAATCTGGTGCAATGTTACTTTCTTCTAAGTATCCGTCATATTGCCCCATAACTAAATTATCTTCAATATTAGTAATAGGTTTTAATGATTTTAATAATTCTACTTGCTCCTTGTACATACTTGTACCTGTCGGTTTTTCCATGGCCACTATTGACAATACTTGTAGTAGGTGGTTTTGGATCATATCTTTCATAGCCCCACTCTTATCGTAGTAACCAGCACGAGTTCCGACTCCGACACTTTCTGCTGCTGTTATTTGGACACTTTCTATAAAATCTTTATTCCAAATTCCCTTGAATATAGCATTGTTAAAACGTACAGATAAAATATTTTGTATCATTTCTTTGCCAAGATAGTGGTCTATATGATAAATTTCATCTTGTCCAAAAAATTCTGCTAATTTATTATTTAGTTTAGAAGCATTTTCTAAGTTTGCTCCAAAAGGTTTTTCTATAATTACTTTAGCCTTGTTTTTACTGCAATATTTTTTTAATCCGTTAGTAACTGTCAAAAACATTTCAGGAGCTACTGCATAGTAGTATATATGTTCTTTAATTTCTTTATCAATATAAAATTCTTGTAACCTAGCATATTCATCTTCATTAGAAATATCTATTTTAAAATAAGTAATTCTTTGTGCAAACTCATTAAAAACTTTTTCAACATATTTTTTTCTCGAATGTTCCTTCATCCAACCACGAGCTATTTCTATATAGTCCTCTGTTGTGTAATCACGACGCCCCAGTCCGATAATTTTAAAATCTTCGTCTAGTTGATCAAGAACATGGAGATTATACATGGCTGGTAGAAGTTTACGATATGTTAAATCGCCACTGCCACCAAAAATTGTTATTGCCTTATTTTGCATTGTTTCCAACCCAATCATAGTGGAATGAACCAGCCTTGTCTGTTCTTTCAAATGTGTGAGCACCGAAATAATCTCTTTGGGCTTGGATTAGGTTAGCACCACTATTGGCAGTAGTGTAAACATCAAGATATGTTAAAGCACTACTTAGTGATGTTACAGGTAATGAGTTTTGAATTGCTAATATTACTACTTCTCTTAAACTAGCTTGATTATTTTTAATAGTTTCTTTAAAGAATGGGTCTAGGATTAAATTTTCTAATTTTGGATTGGCTTCATAGGCCTCTATAATATTTTGTAATAATTTTGCTTGGATAATACAGCCACCACGGAATATTTTAGCGATTTGTGAATAATCAAATGACCAATTATATTCTTTTTCAGCAGCCTGTAATAATTTAAAACCTTGTGCATAAGAAATTATTTTTGCTGCAAATAATGATTCTTTTACAATTTTTACTAAATTAGAAGGGTCTTTTACTACTTCATAAGCTTTACGGTTAAATATTTTTTCTGCATTAACTCTTTCATCTTTAAAGCTAGACATGTAGCGAGCGTTTAATGAGCTAGAAATTACAGAAATATCTATTCCCAAATCAACTGCCTGTTCTGTTGTCCATTTTCCAGTTCCTTTTTGTCCAGACTTGTCAAGGATTTTATCAACTAAAAATTCTTCTGATTCTGGGTCTTTCACCTTGAAAATATTTGCCGTGATTTCTATTAGGTAAGATTCCAGTTCTTCACTATTCCATTTTTCAAAAATTTCTTGTAATTCTTGATTAGTAAATCCTCCTAAGTGTTTTAATATCATATAGGCTTCAGAGATAAGTTGCATATCGCCGTATTCAATTCCGTTATGAACCATTTTTACATAATGACCAGCACCACCAGTAGAAGTATAACTACAACAAGCTACATTATTCACCTTAGCAGATATAGCTTCTAAAATTGCTTTTATTTCTTCGTAGGCTTTTTCATTTCCACCTGGCATCATGGCAGGGCCACGTCTAGCTCCCTCTTCACCACCAGATATACCTACACCGAAGAAGTGAATATTTTTTTCTGATAGATATTCATATCTTCTTTGTGTATCTTTGAAAAATGAATTACCACCATCAATAATAATATCTCCCTCTTCTACATATTCTAACAACTGTTCAATCACTGCATCAACAGCAAAGCCAGCCTTAACCATGATAATAAATTTACGTGGTTTTGCCAAACTCTTAACTAATTCTTCTAATGTTTTTTTTCCTTCTATATTTCTATGCGGAAATTTTTCAATCATTTCTTCCATAACAGAAGTTGTACGATTAAAAACTGCTACCTTGTATCCATTATCTGCTATATTAAGGGCTAGATTACTACCCATAACAGACAAACCGATTACTGCTATATTATTCATTGTTCCCTCCAAATTTATAATAATACGATTATACCACTAATACAAAATAATTAAAAATGAAATACTACTAAAATATAGGAGATTATCTAGGAAAGAAATTAAAAAATTATTTGATAAAAAGATTTTGAAATAGGAGACTACTTAAGATGATTTTATAAATAATATAATGGTTTTATTTAATGAGGAAATAAAATTTAAAAAATACAAAGACTTACCGAGTAGGATTAATTTTTTAGTTCAAGACAGATTTGCTTTTGCAAGTGCTAATATTGACCTTGTAAAAATTATTATTCAAGAAGTGCAAACTTCAAGCCTAATTCGTAAAAAATTATTGCTAAGTTTCCAGCCAGTTTTACCAGAATTTATAAATATAATACAAGCTGTTTTAAAAAAAGACGATAGGGTAAATAAAGAACTTAGAGAAGATGTAATATTAAGAATTATCATCGCTCCTATCTTTACCTAGATTTTCCAAAGATATTTTTTTAGGAATTGCTAGACAAAAGGAGGAAAATGATTTAAAAATGATTGAATTACAAATTATGAAATTACTATATGAATAGAGATTGCTAACAACCTCTTTTTATTTTAGAAATAATTTAATTTTATTATAAAGTTTAAATTTATTTTTAAATTCTATTTTCTATTGATGAAGCTAATAAAAAAATTTATTAATTATTAAAGATTTTGTAATTAAAAATCATAATAAAATAAGTTTATTAATAAAAATTATTAGCTATTGTTATAGAGAAAATTTAGAAATTATTATAGCTATTATTCCATACAAAATATATTTTGCTATCTGATATTCCTAAAATAATATTTTTGTTAATATCTAGTCAGTTCAACAAAAAACACTGGGGATTTTCCAGTGTTTTTATTTTTACAGATTTATAATTTTCTAAAAATTTATTTATTTTCTATAGTTAGGGTAAAGGAACTACCTTTTCCAAATTCACTTTGCACACTTATTTGCCCATTTAATTGACTTGCTAATTCTTGGGCTGTATAAAGCCCTAAACCATATCCTCCCGTATTCATATTTCTTGAAGATTCTACCCTATAAAGTAGGTTGAAAATTTTTTGCAAGTCGTCTTTCTTAATACCTTGTCCCTCATCTTTAACACTAATATTTAATTTCTTATCATCTAATTTAGCCTGTATCTTCAAGGCTGAACCACTTGGTGAATATTTTAGGGCGTTGCTTACAAGATTAACTAAGATACGCAAGATTTTGTCATAATCGCTAAAAATTTTAGCTGAAGTTGGTTCTACTTTAATATCAACTTGTCTATTTTCCTTATCTAATTTTAATTGAAATTCTGATAGGGTATCAATAAGTAGTTTATCAATAAAAATTACTTGTAGAGGTTTTTCTTTATTGTTTATTTTATTTAGTGTAACTTCATTTAAGGCTTCAACCAATTTATTTAATCTGTCAGTTTGTCTTCTGATTGTTTTTAGATAGTATTCTTGTTCATCTTTTAATATTATACCGTCTAGCATTCCCTCGATAGTAGCTTGAATAGAAGTGATAGGTGTTTTTATGTCATGAGATAATTGAGCAATCATGATATTTTTTTCCTTTTCACTATCTTCTAGGGATTGAAAACTTTCTTCTAACTTGCGTGTCATATCGTTTAAAGTTTTAGCAAATTCTTGAAATTCAATAGGATTTTTTATATTTTCAATAGTTTCAAAATTATTTTTTGATATACCCTCTATATGATTTGTTAAATATTCTAGCGATTTGAATACTTTTTTAATAAGTAGTCTACTAACTAAGGCACCTATTAAGCTGGCTGATATAGTTGTTAAGACTATAAAAATTTCTCCTTCTTCAGGGATAAGCATTCTGTTTATTGCCCAAATTAAGGCCAAGATAGTAATTATTGTAGATGTTAAGTAACCTATCAAAATATAATATTTTAATTTCATTATTTATACTTGCACCTCCAATTTGTAACCAAGACCCCAAACAGTTTTTATTGTTGGTGTTTTCTCTGTTGAATGTTTAGATATTGCACTACGTAAACCATGAATATGAACATTTAGGGTGTTTGTGTCGTCAATATATTCTTCATTCCAAATATTGTCATAAAGTTCTGTTTTTGAAAAAACTTTTTTTGGATTGCTAATAAAAATCCAAAGCAGGTCAAATTCTTTATTTGTTAAAGAAAGTTCTTTTTCTTCAATAAAGGCTTGTCTTGTTCTGCTATTTATTTTTAAATCTCCAATTTGTAAGTAGTCCTTATTTTTCTTTGTTTCTTTATTGCCATTGATACGGCGTAATATGTTATTTACTCGTAAGACTAGCTCACGCGGGCTAAAAGGCTTGCTTATAAAATCATCTGCACCTATGCTAAGTGAATAAATTTTATCCATATCAGAAGTTTTTGCTGTGATGAATAAAAATGGTTGGTCTGGTGAAATTTTTTGCACTTGACTTATTAGGTCATAGCCGTCCATAAGAGGCATCATTATATCTGTAATAATTAATGAAATTTCTTCTTTTTTAAAAATTTCTAAGGCTTCAAGACCGTTGTTGGCAATTTTTACTGTGTATCCTTCTTGAGTTAGATAACGACGGTTTATTTCTTTTATTTCAATTTCATCATCTACTAATAATATTGTTTTATTCATCCTACCCCTCCTTTATGAAAAATAGTGCTATACTTATGCAAGTATAACACTATTTTAGAAAGTCCTTCAAGTTAAGCTACTTAATTTTAAAAAATTATATTTGCTTATTTTTTAATTACTACATTTTAATTTTAAATTTTTTGTGTAAACCTAGTCCAGCTAATATAGTTAGTATAAAACTAACAATACCTAATGAATTAGAAGTTGTAGAACCTGTTTTTGTAAGTTTTTTATCCATTTTATCTGGCATTTTCATTTCATCTTGCATTGTCATTTTGTCAGACATAACCATTCCGTCTTTCATTTTCATTTCTTCTGACATTGACATTTCACCTTGTATATTCATTTTTTCAAGCATCTTCATATTTACTTTTAATGTAACTTTTCTGCTTGCAATTACATTTGTTTCGTCAGCTTTTCCATTTTTGTTGCCAAAAACTTCTACTGTTGCAGTGTATGAATTCATACCAGCAGCCTTAAGTGCTTCTAATAATTCTTTGCCAGTCTTACCAGCTGCAACTCCGTCAAGTGATACTTTGTAGAAGTATTGACCGTTGGTTAATGTACTTAGAGGCAAGATTGGAGCATTCATATCTACACCATTATCAGACCAGGGAGCATCTTTAGCAGCCATAAGAAGTAGGCGAGTAAGCATTCCATCGCCACCAAATGCTTCAAATGGAATAGTATTATTTACACCAGCAAGGAAAGGACCCATAGCTTCTGAATCTGCATTTTCAACATAATAAGTAGGTACTTCTGTTTCTTCATTTATATTTTCTTCAACTGCTTTTATAACATCACTAGTAGGAGTTAGCCCATTAATAGTTACTTTAATTTTTCTGCTAGCAATAACATTACTTTCATCTGCTTTATCACCAATTTTTCCGAAAACATTGACATCCGCATTATAAGTGCGAGTTCCATTATCTTTAAGCTTGTTTAACAACTCTTTACCAACCTTACCATCAGTTCCCTCAAGAGAGACTGTATAGAAGTATTCCATATCTTTTAAGTTTTCTAGGGGTGCTATTGCGTCATTCATATCTGCACCATTATCAGACCAAGCCACATCTTTAGATTTTTCAAGTAATAATCGAGTAAGCATTCCATCGCCACCAAATGCTTCAAATGGAATAACATTGTTTACGCCAGCAAGGAAAGGACCTGTTCCATCTTCTTTTGCCTTTTCAAGATAAGCGGCAGGAACTTCAGTTTCTGCTTTTATATTTTTCTCAACTGCCATTTTAATATCTTCTTTAGTAGACTCTTTCATATTGGGTTGATTTTCATTCATAGGCATGGCTACTTCGCTGTTTGCAACTGGCATATTTTCCATCTGTGCAAGAGCATTATTTCCTCCTGCAAATAGTAAAAAGGCACTAGCTATTAAAACAGAAGCTACTCCTGCTTTAAATTTTCTAATTGAAAATATATTTAATTGTTTTTTATTTAACATAATTAATCTCCTTATATTTTATGATAAACTAAGTATAACAGATATTTATTAAGTAGTTTTTAGCTAATTCTTAAATATTTCTTAATAATTAATTATTTTTTTATAAGGATTTAATTTTATCGTTACTTTTTAGAGACTTGCTAAGTATAATATTTTTTGTTTATTTATTTTGAAAATATTATATAGAAAAATTAAAAATTTAGTAAAAATTTT
>NZ_JAHKEI010000033.1:0-8582 GCF_018790995.1 Gemella sp. zg-1178 | reverse complement strand
ATTTCATCTACGACTTCTTTTCCAGAATACACATTACTAATTCTTTTTAATGTTACTAAATTATAATTTTTCAAGTTATCATATATTGAATTTAATTTATTAAACAACAACTCATCCAGCTTTTCAATTTTATTTTTCTCCAACCCCACCAACCTATCAATCTCCCCTATCTTCCAATCAAGAAACTTGGCTATTTGGTTTTGTTCAGATAGGGGGGGAGTTAAAGTAACATAATTTAATAAAGTTTCATTTGTTAGTGTCCATCTATTATCTTTAGACACTCCTTTACCTACTGATTGTAAAGCTAATGAAGTGTATTGTGCTTTAAACCAATAATCATAATATTTTTTATTTAATTTAACTTTATTTCTTAAATTTATATATGCTGGGCTAATAACTCCCTCTATATAAGAAATATTACAATTAGCCCCACTGTATAAATCCATTGGATTTAAAAGTAAATCTCCTTTTTCAACTTTATTGTAATTTGAATAATCAACAGCTATTTGTCCTTTATTATTTGAAATATCCCTTACCTTTACTTTATCCCTTGCTAATGATAAAATAACTGGATTTTCTTTAGTTGATAAATCTTTACTGATATAAAATAATCTTTTAATTTTTTCTGTTCCCCAATGCTCAGGCACTTCCTTTAGCCAGGGCAAGTCTACTTTTCTATACTTTTTATATCTTTTCATTATTTCTTAATTCCTTGGTTCTTACTTTATTTCCTCGATATCTGATTTGAGCCATTAAAATATTTTTGAATTTTGCTCCTCCCTAGTTATACTGTTTTACACCGTCGCCTATATGCAATTTTTCAAAACTAGGAGATCTTAATATTTTTTTCTACATTCCTATAAGTATTTAATGTAATTCTAACATATTAATTATTACTTCTCTACTTTTTCAACTATTTTTCTAAAAATTTATTTACAAAATCATCTGAACTTTCCTTTGTAGCCTTGATAAGTAATTTGTCATTTTGATTTAATAGCGTATCTCCCTTAGGTAAGATGTGTTTTGCATTTCTTTCTATTTCTGCAACAAAAATATTTTTTCCCCAATCTATTTCACAAATTTTTCTATTTATTAAAGCAGAATCTGCCTCGATAGTTAATTCAAATTCTATTTCATTTTCTCCGTCAAATTTTATATGTTCCTTAGATAGTAAATTTCCTAATAAATATTCATAAACTGGTTTAGTTCCCAAAATATTAGCAGTGTAATAAGCGGCTAAGCAACATATTGCCAGTGGTAAAAAATAAGATAGCTTTTGTGTCATTTCAAAAATTAAAATAATCGAAGTTAGCGGACTTCTTACAACAGCAGTTAAGTAACCAGCCATTGATAATATAATAAATATTGACAAATATTCTGTTCCAACAAATTTACTAAATAAGGCTCCTAGAATCGCTCCCTGTACTAAAATTGGAAGAAATATACCTCCTGCTACTCCAGACGAAAAAGACATTAGTGAGAAAAATGTTTTTAAAAAATATAATACTATTAAAAATAAAATTCCATAAGTGGTATAGATTAATTTTTCCACCAAGTGATGACCACTACCCAATACAATAGGAAAAAATATAAACATTAGTAAAGAACAAAACATAGCTATTTGTGGACGTAACAATATATTAAGAGTAATTTTATTATATATTTTCAAACAAAATTTCATTAATAGATTATAAAAAGTTCCACACAGTCCTAAAAATATTCCCAAGATGGCTATAAAAATATAAGTTTGTAATTCTATGCTAGCAAGATTTGAAAATTTGAATATCGCCTCAAAACCAAATACATATTGACTTATGACATCAGCAACTACTGCCGAAGCAAAACAACTGACAACTAATTTTTTAGAAATATTTTTATGAATTTCTTCGATAGAAAACATAACTCCTGCAAGTGGTGCATTAAAGGCTACCGAAAGACCAGCACTAGCGCCACAAGTTAATAAATAATTTTCTTTAACACTATCACGTCTTAATAATTTTGAGACAAGTTTTCCACTCATTGCACCTAGTTGAATAGAAGGTCCCTCTCTACCCAGGGACAAACCACCCAGGGCTGCAAAAAATCCTCCAAACATTTTATAAAATAAAATTCTAAAAGGTCTGGTGTCTATTCGACCAGTAACTTCTGCTACAACTTGGGGTATGCCACTCCCAGATGAATAAGGTTCTTTTTTTACCATATAAGCAGATAAAAATCCCATTACTAGCAAAAATAATATCAGATATAAAATATATATTTTATTTGACCAAATATTATTTTCAAAAAAATATATAACTTTTTCACTATAAGCTATCATTAGTCTATATATGACACCTACTATGCCAGCCATAATCCCAACTATAATACCATCAAATAAGAGAGATGATTCGCTAAAAATTTCCCTGCGTCTTTTTTTTAGAATATTCATATCTTTACTCCAAAATTTATTCTTAAATTTATTTTACTAATTTATGAGAAATTTTTAAAGTCTTTTTTAAAAATAAAAAATAACCTGACACAAGTCAGGTTAAAAAATTATTTATTTTCTTTTGGTTTATTTTTCCAACAATCGACATTATTTAATTTAATTGGTAGGTTATCCAAATAAAATACTGGATCTTTACCTAATTTTTTCTGCTTAACATAATCTTTAAGGACTACATAAACTACACTAGATAGCCCAACTATTGCAATAAGATTTAATAATGCCATAATTCCCATTGTAATATCAGCAGCTCCCCAAACAATATTCAAGTCTGCAACACTTCCTAGATAGACAAATATACAACAAAATACCCTGTAAACATTTACTGCCCATTTTTTAGGAATTAAATATTGGATATTTGTTTCTCCGTAGTAATAATTTCCAACAACAGAACTATAACCAAATAAAAATATTGCAACTATTAAAAATATTGTTCCGATACTACCTATTTGTGAAGTTAAGGCTACTTGTGTTAATTGAATACCCTGTAACTTCCCATTACCATACTCTATACCTGGATATAATAAAATTAAAAAGGCCGTAGCTGTACATACCAAACAAGTATCAAAATATACACCCAAAGTTTGAATAAAACCTTGCTTAGCTGGATGCGTACTATCAGCAGTTGCTGCCGCATTAGGTGTTGAACCTAAACCTGCTTCATTAGTAAACATACCTCTTTTTACTCCTAAAAGTATAGAAGTAGCTAAACCAATAGTTCCTCCTGCAACTTGTTCTAAACCGAATGCAGATTTAAAAATTTGTGATATTAAACCTGGAATTTTATCAAAATTAATAATCATAATTACCAAGACTATTAATAAATATATTAGGGCCATTATGGGTACTAACCATTGAGTAATTTTTACTATCTTAGTTACCCCTCCAAAGATGACAAATATAGTTAAAACTAATAATGCTATTCCTACTATTTTCGTATCTATATTATAAATTGCCAAAGATTGAGCTATTGTGTTAGTCTGTACAGAGTTAAATGCAAAACCATAAGTTATTGATATGACTATGGCAAATAATACACCCATCCATTTTTGACCAAGACCTTTTTCCATGTAATAGGCAGGCCCTCCACGAAAAACCCCCTTTCTATCCCTTACCTTATAAACTTGTGCAAGGGCAGATTCGGCAAATGATGAAGCTCCCCCAAAAAGTGCTACTATCCACATCCATAAGACTGAACCAGGACCTCCTAAAGCAATAGCTATGGCAACTCCTGCAATGGTTCCAGTACCAACCCTAGACGCCGCTGAAATAGTGAATGCTTGAAAGGCAGATACGCCTTTTTGTTGTCCCTTAGTATCTTTAATAGGTTTTTCTGCTATAAGTCTAAACATTTCTTTTATATATATAAATTGAACAAATTTAGTGCTAATAGTAAAGTACAAGCCTACAACAATAATTAAACCTATTAAAAAATAGGTCCACATAAAATCATTTATTATTTCCATTAGATTAATTAATTTTTCAGTCATCTTATTCTCCTCATAATATTAGTATCAAAAACTATACTTATAATTATAACAATTTAAAAATTTTTCAGTAAATATGTGTTAGATAATTTTACATTATAAAAAGAATATCTATTTTAGATATTCTTTTTATAAGTTCCCTCTTTTAGTTCTTTTGCTATATTTGCTAATTTTCTAAATCTGTGGTTAAGACCAGATTTAGATAATTTTCCATCTTCTATAAGTTCTGCTAGTTCTTTAAGGGCTAATTCTTGATTTTTCAGCCTTGCTTCTGCTACCACTCTTAACTTATCGTCTAAATTTTCAATTCCTAGTCTTTCTTCAATTATATTTATATCTTCTACTTGTCTGCTAGAAGCCTTGACCATTTTATTCATATTTGCCAGATCGCAGTTTTGCATCCTATTTACAGAATTATTTATATCCCTAACTATTCTTTCATCTTCAAATTGGAATAGGGATTGATAGGCACCAACAATATTTATAAAATCAGCGATTTTTTCCGATTCTTTAACATAAACAATAAAGCCTTTTTTTCTCTCGAGACTTCTTGCATTAAGGTCATAACTATTTAGTAGTTCCATTAATTCTTTGTTGTGTTCTGCATATTGTGAAAATATTTCTAGGTGGTATCTTGAAGTTCTAGGATTATTTATAGAACCACCAGCCAAAAAAGCTCCTCTCAAATAAGAACGTTTTTTTTCGTCAGTATCTGTTAGTTCTTTTGCTATGTCTGTTCTTAGTGTGTAGTTATCACTTAAAATGTATAATTCTGTTAAAATTTCTTTTACTTTTTCATCTAGTCTACAAATATAGACATTATTTTTCTTTAATTTCATTTTTTTTCTTACCGATATATTTATGTTCACGTCGTAAAAATGTTTTATTAAAGAAAAAATTCTTCTTGCTATGGTTGCATTTTCTGTTTGGATACCTATACTCAGCCTCCCATTTGCTATGGTTAAAATTCCATTCATTTTGACTAAAGCAGATAATTCTGACAAAAATTCTTTATCTTTACTTATTTTAATCATTGTTAGCTCTTTTTTCATTTCAGATGCGTATGACATTTTAACCTCCTAGCAATTTTTTAGCTAGTTAATTGTATCACTATTATAAAAAATAAACAACACATAAATTTAAAAATCTACTGGCTTAAATATTTTTAAGTTAGGCAGATGTTTTATTTTATTTCTACAATTATTCCCACGGCTCCCTCGCCAGTGTGAGTTGAAATTGCTGGAGTTGTAATAAAAATATCTTCGTCTGAAATTTTATAATTAAATTCTTTAGCTATTTCTTCTTTTATGCTATCTATGTATTCATAGGCTAAGACATTTACTAAACTAACTTTTTTAATTTCTTTACCTGCCACATCATTTTTTAAATTTTCAATTAAACTTTGAATTAATCTTTTCTTTCCCCTAACCTTGTCTACTGGAGCAAGTTCTTCTGGATATAATTTTGTTAATATTTTTAGATTAAGTAGGCCGCCAATAAGGCCAGCAGATTTTTTTAATCTTCCTCCCTTTACTAAATTATCCAGCCTGTCAATAGTAACATAAGTAATTATTTTATTTTGTTTTTCAATAAGCAATTTATATATTTCTTCTGCACCCTTACCTTCTTTAATGTACTTGTAGGCATCTTCTATGTAATAGTGCATACCCCTAGAGGCTGTCATTGAATCTATAACGAATACATTATTAAATTCTTTGGCAACAGATGCTGCTGTGCTATAGGTTCCACTTACTGCCGATGAAATATGAATAGATATTACTGAATAACCTAAATCAGTCCATTTTTTATAGGCTTCTAAAAATAAACCTACCGAGGGTTGACTGGTAAAAAATTGTTTTGCATCTCGCATTTTATAGATATATTCTTCATTATCTATACTATCAAATTCTTGACCGTCAATGGTAACTTTTACTGGTAAAACCTCAATATCATATTTTTCAATTTCGCTTTTTCTTAGGTCGCTAGTTGAATCGGTTATTAATTTTATTTTTGTCATTTTGTCCTCTCATCTTTATTAATAAACTTTATTTTTTACTCATATAAAAATATATTTATCTTAGAGATAAATATATTTGAAATTATACTATAAATTTTATTAATTTACAATGTATTTTTATTTTTTAGTAAATTTTTTTGTTTATTATTATCTGATAGAAATTTTTATTTTTTAATTTTCAACTTTGCTTAACATCTTATTTTTTTAAACTAATAAAAATTTTTTCTAAAATTCTAACTTGTTTAAAAATAAAATTTTTCATAAAAAAAGAATTGTATTTAAAATACAATTCTTTTTTATTCAACTTCTATCATAACTCCCACAGCTCCCTCTCCTGCATGCGTCGATACAGCTGGTGTCGTTATTACAATATTTTTATCCAATACTTGGTAATCAAATACTTCTAACATTTTTTCTCTTACCATGTCTATATATTCATAAGAAAGTACATTTACTAAACTGATTGTTTTAATTTTTTTATTTTCAACATCTTTTTTTATAGCGTTTATTAGGGCCTGAACTAATTTTTTCTTGCCTCTTACCTTATCAAGAACAACAAGCTCATCAGGTAATAATTTTGTTAAAATTTTTAGATTTAAGAAATTACCTATAAGACCAGCAGTTTTTTTCAAGCGACCACTTCTTACTAGGTTGTCAAGTTTATCAATAGTAACATAAGTCAAAACTTTTTTCTGTTTTGCTACTAATAATTCTACTATATCTTTTACATTTTTTCCTTCTTTAATATAGTCGTAAGCATCTTTTATAAAATATTTCATACCACAAGTAGCCGTCATGGTATCAACAACATGAACTCCTTTATAGTCTTGTGCAACGCAAAAAGCTGTATTATAAGTACCACTCAAAGCACTAGAAACATGTAAAGATATAATTTCATATCCTTTTTCAGTCCATTTTTTATATGCATCCATAAACAAACCTACTGCAGGTTGACTGGTAGAAAATTGTTTGGCATCACGCATACGATAAATATATTCTTCATTATCTATGCCGTCAAAATCTTCTCCGTCAATAGTAACTTTCATAGGTATAACTGCTATATTGTAAAACTCAATTTCTTCTTGAGTTAAGTCGCTCGTGCTGTCAGTAATTAATTTTATTCTAGCCATATTTTCTCTCAACATTCAATATTATTAATTTGTTTACAAGGTAACAAATTACAAACTAATTATAATATAAAAAAATTATTATTACAAATATTATATTTTTTAATATAATTACTTATATATGCTATAATGAATAAATAATATTTTATAGGTGGGATAAAATGACAAAAAAATTTATCACAATTAAAAATAATGTAGACAATGAATTGATAGAAAAAAAATCCAGATTTATTACTTATCTAATAAGAATATCTAGTCAAGAAGAAGCCAAAGAATTTATACAAAAAATGAAGAAAAAATTTTATGATGCAAACCATGTTTGTTCAGCATTTGTTTTTGGCGACAACAACGAAATAACAAGAGCAAATGATGACGGCGAGCCGAGTGGAACTGCTGGAACTCCTATGCTAGATGTTCTATTAAAAAATAATATAAAAAATGTTTGTGCTGTTAGCATAAGATATTTTGGCGGAACAAAATTAGGAACAGGTGGACTTGTTCGTGCCTACTCTTCTGGAGTTATAGAAGCAATAAAAAAAGCTAAGCTAATAGAAAGAAAAAATGCTTTAGAAATAAATTTTGAAATTGAATATTCACTTAATGGCAAAATAGAGTATGAAATTACAAAAACAAATTTTTTAGTAGATGATGTGATATATAGCGACAAGATAAATTACAAAATTTTTGTAATACAAAATGAAGAAGAAGTATTTTTAAATTGGATTAGGGAAACAACAAATGGTAAATTTAAAATTATTTCATCAAGAGAAAAATTATTAGAATTTGATATAAAATAAAATGAAGTGAATTAATTTTCACTTCATTTTTAAATTATATAATTTAAATTCAGATATTTTTTATTATTAATTTCTTTTTGCTTGCTCATATAAATTGTATAATTTTTTAACCAGTCCCTCCTTATTTCTTCTTATGCTACACTTTATTTTACTTATTTTAGTTTTATACATAAGTTTTTATTATTTTAAAATCTTCATTATAAGAATGTGCTAGCTCATAATGAAAAATATCCTTGCTTTGTTACTTGAATCCATTACACAGGTTACATTGGCAATATTCAAGATTATATATAACTTAAAATACATGCTTCTATACAGAATATCATTACTAATAGGTATATTAGCAGCATTTTAATACATAGACAAGGCTTTCCCCCAAGTATAAGTAGCTTCTTTCATAGTAAAGCCTTGTTTCATATCTTCTGCTGCCAGGCTTAACATGTTTTTTCTATTTACTAATTCTATAATATTAAATATCTATGTTCTAAGTCAATAAAGTTTATTGTTTTAAAGATCTTCTTTTTCTTGAAAATGTTTTGTTGTTTGTATTTTTTTATAGAAAAAGAACTAGAAATCAATCTAGTTCTTTTTATTTTTTTATTTTTGTTGTCTTCTTGCTAGTAGTATTGTTCCTACTAACATAAATAGACCTATTCCTATAGAGCTTGT
>NZ_JAHKEI010000032.1:0-9154 GCF_018790995.1 Gemella sp. zg-1178 | reverse complement strand
ATAATATATATAAAGTTTTCGTCTGGTGGCGATAGCAAAGAGGACACACCTGTAACCATACCGAACACAGAAGTTAAGCTCTTTAGCGTCGAGGGTAGTTGGTCTTAGAACCTGCGAGATTAGAACGTTGCCAGGCTTTAGGAGGTTTAGCTCAGCTGGGAGAGCACTTGCCTTACAAGCAAGGGGTCAGCGGTTCGATCCCGTTAACCTCCACCATTTTGTTGCCGGCCTAGCTCAGTTGGTAGAGCAACTGACTTGTAATCAGTAGGTCGGGGGTTCAAGTCCTCTGGCCGGCACCACCATTTAGAGCCATTAGCTCAGTTGGTAGAGCATTTGACTTTTAATCAAAGGGTCGAAGGTTCGAGTCCTTCATGGCTCACCATTTATTCGTTATTTCTTTTGCGCGGGTGTGGCGGAATTGGCAGACGCACTAGACTTAGGATCTAGCGCCTCACGGCGTGGGGGTTCGACTCCCTTCACCCGCACCATTTAAAAATGCGAAAGTAGTTCAGGGGTAGAATATCACCTTGCCAAGGTGAGGGTCGCGGGTTCGAATCCCGTCTTTCGCTCCATTTTTCTAATATAATGCCGGGGTGGCGGAACTGGCAGACGCACAGGACTTAAAATCCTGCGGTAGCAATACCGTACCGGTTCGATTCCGGTTCTCGGCACCATTATATTAGCGCCCATAGCTCAATTGGATAGAGCGTTTGACTACGGATCAAGAGGTTAGGGGTTCGACTCCTCTTGGGCGCGTATGAATAAAAATTCGGGAAGTAGCTCAGCTTGGTAGAGCACTTGGTTTGGGACCAAGGGGTCGCAGGTTCGAATCCTGTCTTCCCGACCATTTATAACCTAAAAAAGGGGCCTTAGCTCAGCTGGGAGAGCGCCTGCTTTGCACGCAGGAGGTCAGGAGTTCGATCCTCCTAGGCTCCACCATTTTGAAAATAAGTATGTAAATTTTATTGGCGGTGTAGCTCAGCTGGCTAGAGCATACGGTTCATACCCGTAAGGTCGGGGGTTCGATCCCCTCTGCCGCCACCAATAATATTATCTTGAATTTTGGACTCTTAGCTCAGTTGGTCAGAGCTATCGGCTCATAACCGATCGGTCGTAGGTTCGAGTCCTACAGAGTCCACCATATGGAGGAATACCCAAGTCTGGCTGAAGGGATCGGTCTTGAAAACCGACAGGAGTGTAAAAGCTCGCAGGGGTTCGAATCCCCTTTCCTCCTCCATTTTATTAACGCGGGATGGAGCAGTCTGGTAGCTCGTTGGGCTCATAACCCAAAGGTCGTAGGTTCAAATCCTGCTCCCGCAATTTTTTATTTTGGTCCCGTGGTGTAGCGGTTATCACGCCTGCCTGTCACGCAGGAGATCGCGGGTTCGATTCCCGTCGGGACCGCCATTATTATATATTTAGAGCCTCGATAGCTCAGTTGGTAGAGCAATGGATTGAAGCTCCATGTGTCGGCAGTTCGACTCTGTCTCGAGGCACCATTATTTGCCGGTCTAGCTCAGTTGGTAGAGCAACTGACTTGTAATCAGTAGGTCGGGGGTTCAAGTCCTCTGGCCGGCATTTTATATTTGGGAAGATAGCGAAGAGGCTAAACGCGACGGACTGTAAATCCGTTCCTTAGGGTTCAGTGGTTCGAATCCACTTCTTCCCACCATTATTTTAAGGGGTATAGTTTAAGGGTAGAACAAAGGTCTCCAAAACCTTCGGTATGGGTTCAATTCCTGTTACCCCTGTTTTTAATCCGAATTATAGGGATTTTTGCCTTGTAAAATAATTAGTAAGGATGCTCCGCATCCTTACTAATTATTTTTTATTTTTATTGATAATACAAGAATTAAGTAGACTACCTCATCAGAGGGACAATGACAACTGAATAAAAAATTCTACATTTATTTATAAAGGAGATTTTTAGGCTAATAGAAATATAAAATTTAAGCTTAAAATTAAAATAAAGAGATGAGTTGGAAAAAGCAAAGGCAGTTGATTTAAATATATTAGAGCATGTAAAAAATATTTTATTTAATGTAGATGAAAAAAGAGACTGAAATTAAATTTGATAATAATTTTTATACAGATATTTTAAAAGAACAAGTTAAGGAAAAAGATAAGCATATTTTAGAATTTACCAAATTATTAGATCAACATAAAAATTTTTATTAGAAGAACAAAATAAAAGCCAATTATTTATAAGGTTACCATATAAAAAATGTGGGTATTTTTGAAAAATGAATAATGTATAAATATTAGGAAAAGAAAGGTTGCACTTAAAAAATAAAATATAAACAAGAGAAAAATTTTTTATAATTATTTAAAATAAAAAATAATTAATAAGGATTCTCCTATCATAAAATCTTTAAGAAGATTTTAAACTTGCTAGAGAAAAATTAAAAAAGGAGAACTTGAAGAATATTACTTTAAAGATGAAATTTAGTGGTATTGCTTAATAACTAATAAATGGAATAATAATAAATATTCAGAAAAAAGACGACTATTTAGTCGTCTTTTTTTTAAAAAATTTGCTGATTATTTTTACAAAAAATATTACAAAAATAAATTTATAAATATTGTAAATTATTCTGCAAATAATATTTATATTTGTGAAATAGTCAATATAATTTTTAGGAAAAAGCATAGGTGTAACTAAAAAAATATATATTATTATTTTTTTTATATTCATTTATTTATTATAGTAATATAGCAATAGATAATCTTGCTATTACTCCAGCTACATAGGGATTAATTCCTAAATTAATATAACCTTTAGTAACTATATCTTCTAATTCACCTTCAAATCCTGTTATTACATCTAATGTTTTCATAACTGTTTGGTAACTTATATAAGCTTTGAGCCACTTAGGTATATTTTTTTCAAAAGCCTCTTTTCCTATAGCTATTAATTTATTTTTCATAGCTTTTACAGCAATTTTTACAGTTTGATAACTAATTCCACGTTCTTCAAATAATACACCTTTATTTTTAAAATTTTTATCATACAATAATCTATTATTAAATTCTTTTTTTATATCCTTAAAATCTTTTTCTGAAAGATTATTTAAATTTATATTTTCCTTATCATATTCTTCTATAGCTTTTGAGATTGCTTGGTTTGTAGCTTGAGCTATATTAATTTTTAAAATATCATCTATAATTGGTGTAAATAATAAACTAGAAGTTAATATTACACTAGTAACTTTAATTTTTTTATTCATAATTTTGTCCTCCTTTTATTAATAAAATACATAATAACTATTTAGAACTAGGTATGAACTTAAAAACACCTACTTAAATCTACAATTTTATATTAGCAAAAAAATAAAAAAAAACAATACTTATAATAAAAAATATATGATATAATAAAGAAGTTTAGTGTTAAAAAGTTAAGGAAAAACTACAAAAAGCAAAAATTCATATAAAAGTTATTATAGAAAAAAGTCCAACAAAAATGAAATATAAAATTATCATAAAAAATACAGGAAAATAAACCAGTCTTTTTAATAAAAAGGTGGAAAAACTGATTGCTAATATAAGCTTAGGAGAAGTAAGAAAACTATGAATAAAAAATTATCTTTATATATTAGGGCAGGTTTTTATTAGATAATAAATATGTAAATTATAAAGATGTTACTAACAGACTATCTCAATAATTGCTAAGGCAGGCAAAAGCTAATATTTAAAAATAGGGCTTTTTAATGCTATTTATGCTATAATAAAAGCAATATTTTAAACGAATTACTGAGTTAATAATGGCTATTAGTTATAACCTTTATGGCACTTATTAGCTGAAAAAGCAATGAATAAAGAAGATTTAAAATGAGAAAGTGGAATAAGAAGTAATATTATTCTAATAATGATTAAAGCTAACTATGTAAATCTTGCATCAATAGAAAAAATTTGTATAGCTTTGGATTTCAGACTTGAAGATGTAGTTGAAATAATTAATTTAAATCAAGTGGAGGGAAATATTCTTGGATAAGACATACAAAATGATTGATTTATTTGCAGGGATTGGAGGCATTAGAAAAGGTTATGAAAATACTGGTAGATTTCAAAATGTTTTATCGGCTGAAATAGATAAATATGCCTGTGAATCTTATAAATTCTTATATGGAGATGACCCTTATAATGATGTAAGATCAGAAGAATTTAAAGAGTTAGTTAAAAGTACAGAATATGATGTTCTTCTAGGTGGTTTTCCTTGTCAAGCATTCTCGATAGCGGGCCTAAAAGAGGGATTTGAAGATGAAACAAGAGGCACATTATTTTTTGATATAGCAAAAATAATAAACATGTCTAAACCTAAGGCATTTATGCTAGAGAATGTTGAAGGACTTTTAAAGCACGACAAAGGAAATACATTTAATGTAATTGCAAGAACATTAGATGAACTTGGTTATGTTCTAGTAGGTGTTGATATAGAAGAAACACTCGTTGGTAAAAAATATTCTGCAAAAAGAGAAAATATTGTAAGAACTCCATATGATTTTGGTATTCCACAAAGGAGGGCAAGAGTTTTTATTATGGGTTTTAGAAAAGATATTGTTCCCAAAGGATATATATTTCCTATGCTACCAAGGGGTAGAGAGTTAAATATTTATAAAGACTTAAACGATTTGATAGAAGAAGTAGTAGAACCTAAATACTATTTATCTCAAATATATTTAGATACACTTAACAGACATAAAAATAGACATAAATCAAATAAAGCAGGTTTTGGTTATATTGTTGTAAATGATGAACCTAATCCAATAGCAAATACTATAATGGCTACTGGCGGTTCTGGTAAAGAGAGAAATTTAATAAGACAGTATAAAGAAGATTATATTGGATTAAAGAATATAGGGGCAAAAAAAGGAAAACTTAATTCAGAGGGTATTAGGTATATGACCCCTAAAGAATGGGGAAAATTACAAGGTTTTGTAAATTATGCTTTTATGGAAAATGGTATTGATAAATTTGAATTTCCTAAGAGTATAAGTAACACCCAACAGTATAAGTTATTTGGGAATTCTGTATGTATCCCAGTTATAGAAAGTATGGCAGAATATATGATAGAGAGATTGGATGAATTTTATGGCAAAGGAGAAAAAGGTGGCTTTCAATAAAGGGGAATGGTCTGAATTATATGCAATTTTTTACTTATTAGCTAATAGAAAATTAAACTTAGTTGATTGTAAATTAAACCTTATTGCTAATAATATTTTTTCTGTTGAAAGTATTATTTCAAAGAAAAAAAGTGGAGTAATAAAATTTAAGATTCAAAATGATATGGTAATTCCAGATATATTTGGAGAAAAAATTGAAGCAATTAAAATTGAGGAAATAATTAAATTCAAAAATCAAGTGTTTTACAATATTATTTCTGGAAGTGCTGGTTCAGGATCATTTGAAATAGACTATGTTAATCAATGGTTAGAAAAACATAATATTTTTACTAATTTTAAAGCAAAATCTGGAGTTAAAGAAGATATATTTTTATTGAATTTAGATTTGAATAGAAATAAAAAAATTGAATTAGGCTATAGTATAAAATCACAGTTAGGGCGTCCAGCAACTATTTTAAACGCTAGTGAACATACTAATATTAGATACATAATTGAGGGGTTAAATGATGACCAAATTAATGAAATTAATTCAATAAATACAAAAAATAAATTAAAGGATAGAATATTAAAAATATACGAACATGGAGGAAAAATACTTTTTGAGAAAATTGTTAGTGAATATTTTGATAAAAATTTAAGAATGATTGATACAGCATTACCAGAAGCATTAGCCGAAGTTTTATTGAAGTCATATTCTAGTGGGAATAAAGAACTGAAAGAATTATTTAAAACATCTAGTATTTATACTAGTGAAAGTATAACTTATAAAAAATTAAAAGACTTTTTAATGGCGGTAAGTTTTGGTATGTTCCCTTCTAAAGAATGGAATGGGAAATTTACTGTTAATGGCGGATTAATAATAGTATCTAAGAACTCAGAAGTATATGTAATAGATAGGATTTATTATGAAGATGAAGTTAAAGAATTTTTAATAAATGAAACAAAACTTGATTCGCCAAGTTCATCAAGATATGACATGCTTCACTTAAGAAAAGAAAATGAAAAAATTTATTTTACACTAAATTTACAAGTTAGATATAAAAATTAAACATTATTAGGTTTAGCCGATTAGATAAAAATCTAGTCGTCTTTTTTATTTTAAAGAAAGAATATTTAAAAATAGAAGATAGTTTTTATTTTTCCATAGAAATTAATTTAAGGACAGCATCTACTAATAAAAGTAGCAGCTTTTTGGTGCAAAAAATAGGAGGAAATTAATGGGAATATTAAGTGATTTATTTAGCCTAAAGGGTAGGTGTAAATATAGAGATAAGGTCAGCAATAGAGAATATATTATCAAATAATGAATATCTTAAAGTTAAAGAAGATATATTTTTGAAGAATTAGAAAATATAAATACTAATATTGCTAGCATACACCCTATGAAAGAACTAGTTGCTAGTGGTTAAATACGACTAGAAAATTATTTTCTAGTTTTTTATTCCCAATTTATTATAAAAATTTTTATTTGTATCTTTGCTAGAAATAAAAATTTTATTTTCAAAGTTTTATTAAAAGAAAAATTTTCAACAATCAAAACTATTAAAAAGTTTAAACTTCACTTCAACATTCAAAAACCCCTACTTATCTTTTCCTACTAAGAAGATTTTAAAAGCCAAAATCCTTTAAAAAGTTAAAATATATTTTTTAATAAATATGTCTTAAAAGTATGGTCATCTTAGACTTGTATTGTAAAAATATTTTTATCCCATAAAATATACTTAGACGTCTAAAATTTTTACAGAGGATAGAATTATGGATTATAGATTAACAGCAGAAGAAGAATTAGAATTTAATTTATTAGTTGCTACTTACAAGGATAAAATTAAGCTGGCTCTTTACAAGTGTAATATTGCTTATCGCCAGTATGATGAATTTTATAGCAATGCCCTAGAGGGTTTATTGGTAAGTTTTTTAATTTTGAAAAAGGGGGATATTGCAGAAAAGGATTTTGACAAATTTGCCCTTGCTACAATGAAAAGAAAAATAATAGATGAATTAAGAAGACGGAGCAGATACAAGCTTTCTTGCTTTGAAGAAGTAGACAATACAAAAGTATTTGCAATAAGTGATAATAATTTAGCAAGTATAGAAATAGAAAATAGTATTAAATCTGTATTAACAGCAGAAGAATATAAAATTTACATCTTGCTAAAGCAGGGGCTAGACAGTAAAATTATTTTTTCAAAACTCAATATTTCCAAAAGCAAGGGTTATGAATTAATTGCCAGTATAAAAAGTAAATATAAGTCCCTACTGTACAATTTCTAATTTAGTGGTATAATATAGGTAACTAATATTAAGGAGGAATTGTTAATGAAAAAATCAGAAAAATTTTTAAAAATGCTTATCTTTGCAGCGGTGGGGGTTATTATTTTTTCAGTAATGGTTATATTGATTTTGAATTTCACTTCTGTGGATAAAAAAGCAAAAAACAATTCAAACCAGAATACAAATCAAACTACAAGCAATAAAGATTCTAGCAAGGACACAGACCAAAATAAAAAGGCTAATACAAAATCGGCAAAAGAAAGCAAGCAAAATACCAATAGCTCATCAACTACAAGCAACTCAAATACTAGCCAAAATAAAGAAAATACAAATAAAAATACAAGTCAAACTACAAACCAAAATAAAGAAAACACCAAGCAAAACACAAACAAAAATACAAGTTCAACAAATGAAAATAAACCGACTAGCCCCAACAGCCCAGTAAAAAATAATTCTAGTGCTACAGGTAGCACCGAGGGGGCAGGCAATACAGGAAAGGTTTTTACAAGTCAAGCAGAAGCTCACGATTATGCTAAGGAAGAAGTTGTGCGTAGGTCAAGAGCAGAGAAGAAATATATGGAATATGTAATTAGGGGAATTAGAGATTCGAAAGGGGCTGTTACAGGTTGGACAGTGGATATATTCGAAGGGAAAAAACCTGAAACAACAAATAAAAATAATAACTAGACCTTAATAAAACAGAAGCGAACGTAAAATTAAATTTTATGTTCGTTTTTTATTTTAAGTATTGAAAATATACTTGAAATAGGCTAATATATAGGGTAAATAAATTTAAATTAGCGTAACAAGCAAAGAAAGAGAGTTAAAATGGGTCGTAAATGGAATAATATAAAAGAAAAAAAAGCAGCAAAAGATGCAAACACGAGTAAAATATATGCAAAATTCGGACGTGAAATATATCAAGCCGCAAAATCTGGAGAACCTGACCCAGAAATAAATAGAAATTTGAGGCTGGTTTTAGAAAGAGCCAAAACTTATCGTGTGCCAAAAAATATAATTGATAGGGCCATAGAAAAAGCAAAAGGAGGCTCAGAAGAGAATTATGACGAATTACGTTATGAAGGATTTGGTATAGCAGGTACAATGCTTATTATCGATACGCTAACAAATAATGTAAATCGTACAGCAGCAGAAGTAAGAACAGCCCTAGGAAAAAATGGAGGTAACTTAGGAGTTACAGGTTCTGTTAATTATATGTTTGACAATACAGCTGTAATTGGTGTGGCTGATAAAACAGAAGATGAACTTTTAGAAATTTTAATGGAAGTTGACCTTGATGTGCGTGATATTATCGCAGAAGACGGCATGACGATTATATACGGCAAGCCAGATAATTTCCATGAACTACAAGACGCCTTGAAACAAGCAGGCATAGAAGAATTTGAAGTTGCAGAAATTTCAATGTTGCCACAAAACGAAGTAAGCTTAAGTCCAGAAGACAAGATTAAATTTGAAAGAATGCTTGATATGTTAGATGACTGTGATGACGTTCAACAAGTTTTCCATAATGTAGACTTAGAAGCGTAAAATATTTTAAATGTATGAACGTATCAGAAAAGAATAAAATCTTGTAACAAAAGTTACAAGATTTTTTATTTTACCTAGTAAAATAAATTTATACAAAAAAAATAAAACAAGCTATAAAAAACAAGAAGACCCACAAAAAAATATAAAACAAATTCAAATAAAAATAATTAGAAATAAAAACTATAAAATAATTTCAAATAAAATATAAAATCAAA
>NZ_JAHKEI010000031.1:0-10489 GCF_018790995.1 Gemella sp. zg-1178 | reverse complement strand
ATGCAGATGACAGCTGTATATTCATGTGTGAGAATATTATCAGAAACCCTCGCTAGTTTACCACTGCATATATACGAAATAACAGATTTAGGAAGTAAAAAAGCAACCAACCACTATTTATATAACTTACTCCATAACGAACCTAACAATGAGATGACAAGTTTTATATTTAGAGAAACATTAATGACACATTTATTATTATGGGGGAATGCATATGCTCAAATTATTCGTAATGGGAAAGGTGATGTTTTAGGACTTTACCCACTAATGCCAGATAAAATGAAAGTTGATAGAGATGAAAATAATACAATTTTTTATGAATATACAACAAATGATGGAAAAGTAAAATTAACCACACAAGACGTATTACACATACCAGGATTAGGATTTGATGGCTTAGTAGGTTACTCACCAATAGCTATGGCTAAAAATGCAATTGGTATGGCTATTGCAGCTGAAGAATACGGGGCGAAATTTTTTTCTAATGGAGCGACACCAAGTGGAATATTAGAACATCCTGGTACAGTAAAAAATGCAGAGATTTTAAGGAAAAGTTGGACTAGAGGATTTTCAGGTAAGAATAACCATAAAGTTGCGATACTTGAAGAAGGTATGAAATATACTCCTATTTCAATAGCACCAAATGAAGCACAGTTTTTAGAAACAAGAAAATTTCAAATAAATGAGATAGCTAGAATTTTCAGAGTTCCTCCACACATGGTAGGTGATCTTGAAAAGTCTAGTTTTTCTAATATTGAACAACAATCTCTTGAGTTTGTTAAATATACGCTAGATCCTTGGGTGAAACGTTTTGAACAAGCTATGACTAGGAGATTACTTAAAAGTGATGAAAAGAAAAAATATTATATAAAATTCAATGTTGATGGACTACTTAGAGGAGATTATCAAAGTAGGATGAATGGATATGCAACAGCACGTCAGAATGGTTGGATGAGTGCTAATGATATAAGGAGTTTAGAAAACTTAGATTTGATATCAGATGAGGAAGGAGGAAACTTATATCTAGTCAATGGTAACATGTTACCACTTAAAAAGGCTGGTTCTTATGCAGAGAGATTAACAGATTATAAGGAGGAAAACACAGATGAAAAAATTTTGGAATTGGAAGACAGTACAAAATAATAATGATAAACCACCAGAGAACATATTATTTTTAAATGGAACAATAGCTGAAGAATCGTGGTTTGATGATGAGGTTACTCCACAGATTTTTAAAGAAGAACTAATTAAACATAGTGGAGATATTACTGTATGGATAAATTCACCTGGTGGAGACTGTATTGCAGCCGCACAAATTTATAATCTCTTAATGGAACACAAAGGAAATGTTAAGGTGAAAATTGATGGGATAGCAGCTAGTGCTGCGAGTGTAGTTGCTATGGCAGGAACAGAAGTTATTATGAGTCCTGTTTCAATGCTTATGATTCATAACCCTATGACAATTGCATATGGTAGTACAAGCGAAATGCAAAGAGCTATAGATATGTTAAGTGAGGTTAAAGAATCAATAATTAATGCTTATGAAATAAAAACGGGATTATCACGAAACAAAATATCAAAACTTATGGATAATGAAACATGGATGGATGCAAGAAAAGCAGTTGAACTTGGTTTTGCTGATTCTATCTTAAAACGAGATGAGATTCAGGATATTGAGATTCCAAATGTTAGTATGCTTTATCAAGAAGCAACAGTTCAAAATTCAATGATGAATAAAATCAAAGAAACTTTTAAAAACGTAAACGAAGAAAAAATAGAAGCTGATTCGTTAATAAATAGATTAGATTTAATAAAAAACTGGAGGTAAGAATTATGAATAAAAAAATACAAGAATTAATTGAAAAACGTGCTAAAGCATGGGAAGGTGCAAAAGCCTTTGTTGAGAGTAAAAAAGATAGTGATGGGCTATTATCAAAAGAAGATGTTGAAACTTACAACAAGATGGAAGAAAAAGTTAAAAACTTTACTTTTGAAATAGAGAGACTTCAAGAGATGGAAAATATGGAAAGAGAATTATCAAAACCAGTAAATGATCCGTTAATCTCAAAACCAATGGTGTCTGACAAAGAAGATAAAATCAAAAAAAATCTTCAACACAAAAAAGCAATGATAAAAGCACTACGATCTAATTTTAGACAAATTGAAAATATCCTACAAGAAAAAGTAGATACTGATGGAGGATATTTAGTTCCAGATGAGTATGATAGTAGATTAGTTGATACGTTAGAAGAAGAAAATATTATTAGAAAATTATCTCAGACTTTAAAAACAAATGGTGGAACCTATTTAGATAAAGTATCTACGATTAAAGCAGATGATGTAATAAACTTAGTTCATGCTTTAAAGCGTCCATACCGAAAAAATGCAGTTTTTATTACAAATGATAAAATAATAGCTAATATCAGAAAACTAAAAGATAACAATGGTGCATATATTTGGCAACCATCATACCAATTAGGAGAACCTGATAAATTAGCAGGATACCCAGTGTATACTTCAGCTTTTGCACCAGAAAATAAAATTGCTTTTGGTGATTTTAGCTATTATAACATAGGTGATAGAGGTGCTCGTTCATTTAAGGAACTCCAAGAATTATTCGCGGGTAATGGTATGATTGGATTTGTAGCTAAAGAAAGAGTTGATGGTAAGCTAGTATTACCAGAAGCAGTTCAGATATTACCAATCAAAGGATAATATAAACTATGGAACTAAAACTTGAACAAGTTAAAAACTATTTGAGAGTTGATACAACAGAAGATGATGAGTTAATCTCATCACTTTTGTTTACAGCTAAAAAATTATGTTTAGGAATACTAAGGGTGAGTAGTTTTTCAGAGTTAGGTGATGAGCATGATTTTGATGAATTTAAAATACCGATATTATATACTGTTGCTTATCTTTATGAACATAGGGAAAATGCTGATTTTAGAGAATTAACACTAATACTTAGAGCGTTATTATTTAATCATAGAAAAGAGGAGTTTTAAGATGGATATTGTAGAACTGGATACTAGAATTACTTTTCAAAAGGTAGTTTTAGAATTTGATGAATTGCATCAACAATTAGAAACATGGAGTGATTTTTTTACTTGTTGGTCTAATTTAAAATTGGTAACTTCAAGTGAGGTAGAAAGACATAGTGTTAATAGGAGTTCAGAAGTAATCTCTTTTGTAGTTAGAAAAATGTTGGAATTAAAAGAACTTAATACGTTAGAATATAGAATAAAGTATAACAATAAGTTTTTTGACATATTAGAAGTAGATGTGTTCAGTAAAGATAAAAAGTTTTTAAGAGTTAAGGGAGTTAATAGCTATGACTAAGAGGACAACTATTGATTCACTTGCTGCGGAGATAACAAAAGGCTTAAAGGAATATTCTAAGCTAACTGAGGAAAGTTTAAAAGGTGCAGTAGTTGAAGTGAGTAATGAAGTTAGAGATAAAATAAAAGAAGGATCACCTAAAAAAAGTGGAGATTACGAAAAAAGTTGGAAAGTGACAAAAGAAAGAGAAACAGCACACTCTATACAAACAGTAGTTCATTCAAAAAATAGATATCAATTAGCACATTTACTTGAATTTGGACATGCGAAGAAAAATGGAGGGCGTACTAAAGCAATTCCACATATAGAGCCAGCAACAAGAGATATTAGCGAAAAAGTATTAGAAAGAATAAAGAGGGATTTATCGTGAATAAAAATGAAGTATGTGAAATGTTATATAAGCTAGAAATTCCATTTGTTTATAGTCATTTTAAAGAAGGAAGTGCTCCAAGATTACCATTTCTTATATATTATTATGACGGTGAAAATACTTTTAAAGCAGATGGAAAATTATATTATAGTGTAAAAAATTTAATTATAGAAATATATACAGAGAAAAAAGATTTTAAATTAGAAAAAAAGATAGAAGATCTTTTACAAACTTATTCTTTAATCTATACAAAAGACGAGGTATGGATACCGAGTGAAGAAATGTATGAAACAATTTATAAAATGGAGGTTTAAGTATGGAAAATAAAGTAAAATTTAATTTGTCTCATGTTCACTATGCAAAATTAACTGAAGGTGATACAACAACTTATGAAAAACCAGTACCAATTCCAGGTGCTGTAAAAATTAGTTTAGAACCTAATGGAGAACCAGAAAGTTTCTATGCAGATGGAGGATCATATTACACAATCAATAACAATATGGGATATGACGGTGATCTTGAGATTGCAATGATTCCAGAAAGTTTCAGAAAGGATATTCTTCAAGAAAAAGAAGATAAGAATAAAGTTCTAGTTGAAGATTCAGGATCAGAAACAAAGAACTTTGCACTACTTTTTGAATTTGATGGAGATCAGAAAAAAATACGTCATGTACTTTATAATTGTTCAGCAGGTCGCCCAAAAATTGAAGGTCAAACAAATGAGGAATCAAGAGAAGTACAAACAGAAACACTTTCAATAAAAGCAAGACCTATCAAATAAGGACTTGTGAAGAGTAAAACTGGTAAAGAGACAACAGAAGAAACATATAAGAATTGGTATCAAACAGTGTATATGCCAACACATGAAGGAGAAATGTAATGGGAGTTATTAAAGATATAAATGTAGATGGAAAAGTTGTAACATTTAAAGCGTCAGCAGCGATACCTAGACTTTACAGAATGAAGTTTAGTCGTGATATTTATAAAGATTTGCTTATATTAGATAAGATTAATAAGAATAAAGGAAATATCGATATTGAGAGTTTAGAAATATTTGAAAATATCGCATATATTATGGCTTACCATGCAGATGATAAAATCTCAAATTATGTAGGTGAATGGTTAGAACAGTTTGATACTTTATCTGTATATAAACTTCTACCAGACTTAATAAAATTATGGGGTATAAATGTTAAAAATATGAGTACATCTAAAAAAAAGCAAAAGAAACTGAGCGGACGTTAAATACCGCTCTTTTTTTACTGCGTTCAGTTGAATTAGGACTTTCAATGAATGATTTATCTGAGTTAACAATAGGGTTAGTAAATGATATGTACATTGAAAAAAATAATGATAGTTATAACTATAAAGTAATAGCGACACAAGAAGATATGGATAATTTTTAGGAGGTGATTGTATGGCAAGTAGAATAGCAGGTATTACTGTAGAAATCGGAGGAGATACTCTTAAATTAAAACAAGCATTAAGTGAAGTTGAAGGTAAGATTAAGCAAACTCAAAGAGAACTTAAAGATGTTGAAAGACTATTGAAACTTGATCCACATAATACCGAATTACTTACTCAAAAACAAGAACTCTTAAATACAGCCATAGAAGAAAATAAGAAAAAACTAGAAACATTAAGGCTCGCTGAGGAACAAGCTAAAACTGCACTCGCAAATGGAGATATTTCAGAAAAGCAATTTGACGCATTAAAAAGAGAAATTATTGCGACTGAACAAGAACTAGATAAATTCACAGAAAAATTAAAACACACTAATAGTTCGATGCAAGCTACACTTAAAGAAGTTGGAGGTAAATTCAAAGAGACTGGAGAGAAGATATCTTCAGTAGGCACAAATCTATCAAAAAATGTGACAGCACCAATTGTAGCAGTTGGAGCTGCAGCAACATTAGCCTTTCGTGAAATTGATGAAGGATATGATACGATTATCAAAAAAACTGGAGCAACTGGAGAAAGTTTTGAGGGGTTAAAAAATGTTGCGGATAATATTTTTAAAAGTTTACCTGTTAGTATGAGTGATGTAGGTGTTGCGGTGGGAGAGGTTAACACTAGGTTTAAAGTCACTGGTGATGAGCTTCAAGAACTATCTACTTTATTTCTTAAGTTCGCAGAGATAAATGAAACAGACCTAAATACCGCTATAGGAATGACAAATAAAATAATGCTTCAGTGGGGTATTGACGCTAAGGAAACTGCCAATGTGTTAGGATTAATAACACAAAAAGCACAAGATACAGGAATAAGTGTTGATACTCTTATGAACGGAGTTCAGCAACATGGAGCAATCCTAAAAGAAATGGGGTTAAATCTAGGTCAGAGTATTAACTTACTTGCACAATTTGAAGCAAATGGTGTAAATGCAGATCAAGCGTTAAGAGGTTTTAGAAAGGCAGTCGCAGCCTACACTAAAGATGGACTTTCTATGGATGAAGCCCTTAAGAAAACAATTGAATCGATAAAAAATGCAGGGAGTGAAACTGAAGCACTAACGATTGCGACTAAGATTTTCGGAACTAAAGGTGCTGCAGAGATGACTAGGGCTATAAGAGAAGGTAGATTTTCTATAGATGATTTATCAAAAAGTATGTCTGAGTACGAGGATGTTGTAGACAAAACATTTGAAGGAACAGAGGATGGTATAGATAAATTTAAAGTAGCTAGTAATAACGCTAAGCTAGCATTAGGTAGTTTAGGAGAAACAATTTCTGATGTTTTAGGTCCAATTTTACAAGGGATCGCTACAGTTTTTGGAGGTATAGCAACTTGGTTGAATAGTTTAAGTCCAACAGCTAAACAGATAGTCGTAATAATTGGGCTTATAGTAGCTACGATAGGTCCACTTTTAGTAATAATCGGTACAGTCATTGGTTCTATAGGAAATTTAATAACGGGTGTTGCAACAATTTCTGGTGCTTTTAGTGCGATGAGTGGTGTAATGGCTGGTTTATCTGGTGCGATAGTACAAATGCTCGCTATAATAGCTGCGGTTGTAACATTGATATCTATAGGTAGTTATTTAAAAGATCATTGGAGTGAAATAAAAGACTTTTTTATAAATCTTTGGGAAGGGATAAAAACTTACTTTTCAGAAACATGGACGGCTATTAGTACTACTATAACCGTTGTGTGGGAAGTTATTAAAAATTATTTTTCAACAACACTCACAGCTATTAGTCTTATATTTACAACTGCTTGGGAGGGTGTTAAAACTTATTTTACAGAACTTTGGCAAAGTATAACCTTAGTAGTGACTACAGTTTGGGAGAATATCAAAACATATTTTACAACTACCTTTACGGCTATTCAAACTATCTTCACAACCGCGTGGGAGAGTATAAAAAATTTCTTATCAACAACTTGGGAAGTAATAAAAACAATTTTCCAAACAGTTCTTGATGTAATAAAAAATATCATTACAAGTTACTGGGATTTTGTATTCCAAACTACAAGTACAATTTGGAATAGTATAAAAGATTTCTTATCTACTATATGGCAAAATATTAGTAATTCTATAAATACGATAGTACAAGCAATTAGTGATTTTATAAGCACCTCTTGGAATAATATAAAGAATGTTATAAGTAATATTTTAGATGCTATTTTTAACACAGTTTCAAATATCTGGAATAATATTTATTCAACAATTTCTAATCTTGTAAACTCAGCTTATTCTTGGGGGAGTGATTTAATTTCAGGGTTAGTACAAGGTATAAAAAATAAAATTAGTGCAGTAGTAGACGCAGTAAAAGGAGTAGCTGATACCATTTGGAGTTATCTACACTTTAGTGTGCCAGAAGTAGGGCCACTTACAGATTATGAGGATTGGATGCCAGACTTTATAAAAGGATTGTCTAAAGGTTTAGATAGTAGTAGAAGTCTTTTGAAAAACTCGGTATCTAAGTTATCAAATGATTTGGTGATAAATCCAGCTTTAAAAGGATTCACACTTCCAAGAGTGAATGCAACATCAGGTATAAGTAGTGATGATTTAAACAAATTAATTCAAGCTATAAATATACCACACGAGACAACTGGTGATATAGTTATCCCAGTTTACTTAGGTGCAACATTACTTGATGAAATAATAATAAATGCACAAAACAGACAAATTATAAAATCAGGAGGAAGGTAATATGAAAAAATCATATATAAAAATTAATAATGAAACAATACCAACTCCTAATGAGATAGACTTTGAGTTTAGAGATATAGAAGGTAGTAGTAGCGGAGTTACCGAAGCAGGAATAACACATAGAGACATTGTAAGGGAAAGTGTGATATCTATATCTTTGAAACTAACTCTAACAAGCCGGTATCTTTTAAAGTTATCAAAAATGTTAAAACAAACTACAATACCAGTTAAATATTTCGATCCTTATTCATTAGAAGAAAAAGAAATAAATACTTATTGTACAAATTTTAAGGTTAGTCTTTTAAATAAAAACGGTAGTCTTGGAATTTGGGGTGTTAGTTTTAAATTGGAGGAATACTAGATGTATCAGACAAGTGTTAACTTCAATAAAACGATAAAAAATAAAAGTAGAAAGTATTTTTGGACAGGAGAGGTAGTATTAAAAACTGGAAAAATAATAAAATTTGATGATAAACACATCCTTAAAGATAGTTGCTATATAAGTAATTCATGTTCAGGAAGTAATGAAATAGAACTAGGTTCTGTTTACGCTGCGGAGATGGGTATTACCTTGAAACTTGATGAACTAAGAGAAATAACATTAGACGGAAGCATTATAAAACTATATTTCAACTTAGTCTTGGAAAATAATGAAATTGAAAAAATACCACTTGGAATATTTGAAACAACTGAAGCTAATAGAACGAAGAAATTTGTTGAAATTAAAGGTTATGACTTTATGGTTAAGTTTAATAAAACTCTGAGTTTTAAAGAAACATCTGGGACTATTTATGAACTTCTAGAATTCTCTTGTAAGAAGTGCAGTGTAGAACTTGGAATAAGCAAAGAAGAAATTGAAAAATTACCAAATGGAGTAGAAAGAGTTGGGATTTATGCCGAGCATGATATAGAAACGTATCGTGATTTAATTCACTATATTAGTGCAACTACTGCAAGTTTTGCGACTATAGATCGTTTTGGGAAGTTAATATTAAAAAGATTTAATACGAACTCAAATTATGAAATAAAAGAAATAGATAGGTATGAATTAAGTATTTCAGATTTTACAACTAGATATACTGCAGTACAAAGTACAAATCTTAAAACAAAAATATCAGAGTATTATTCAAAAGAAAATGACAATGCTTTAACTATGAATATTGGTGTTAATCCTCTTATGCAGTTAGGACTTCCTGAAAAACGAGTAAGGATGTGTAAAGCAATTTTAGAAGAGGTAGCTACATTTGATTATACTCCATTAGATAGTGTAGTCGTAAGTAATCCAGCTTTTGAAGTTGGAGACAAGATTACTTTTAAGGTTGGAGTTGAAAGTTATCATACTATAGTTACATCAATTGAGTATAAAATTCATGGAAAATATAGAATTAAGAGTGTAGGTAAAAATGCATTACTATCTAAAGGTAAGAGTAAACAAGATAAGAATATTCAAGGTATATTACAAACAATTGAGTCTGACAGAGTAAAGGTGAATGCTTATGTTAATGGAACTGAAATAAAAATAGGACAGAATTCACAAACAATAATTGATATAGAATTTGCATCAAGTAAAGAAACTGATGCTTTTTTTATCGCTACTGTGTTATTTGATGTTAAAAGTTTAAAAAAACATATTGAAGAGACTGTTACCTTAAAAGATGAAAAAGAAGAGAAGAAACTAACTTTGATTAGAGAAGTCGAGGAGGATCAAAAGCTTAATATCATATACTCATTAAATGAACTTACAATAAAAAATCACGTACCAAAGTTTATAGCTAAAGTAGGAAGTCAAATGGTTACGTTATTCTACCCACTAATAAACTTAAAAGAAAAAGTGATTAACAGATTTACTGTGGATTTCGAGTTAGAAAAAGGTAGTCTAGTTATTCCAATAGAGGGAATAAGTGCTGCGATCATAGGTAGTGCTTTAGGAGGAGATGTACCTTGGGACGGTAAAATAAAAGTAAATGAGAACTTAAGTAAATTAAAACTATCACATAGAAAACAAGTGGATTTAAGTGAAGGTAGTATAGATGTTGAAACTTATGATGTTCCTAAATATGAATTTAGTGATGTGATTATAAAAAATGATTTAAAACGAAAATTCGTATTTGGAAATATAACCGAGAATGTAGAAGTGGAGGATAAAAATGAAAGGTAAGACAATAATAGAATTAACCGATGTTAAAACAAAAAAGAAAGAGGTTTTAAAAGATGATAACCTCGTAACAGATGTTTTAGAAAAGATTCTAACATTAAATCCAAATGGGCTACTTACAAATATTAATAAAGATACATTTTATCCAATAGTTGAAAAGATAGTAGGAGGAATCTTGTTATTTAAAGATAAAATAATAGAAGACAAAAATACTAGCTTTGTAAGTACAAGTAATGAATGTATTGGATATGCAGGACAAGTAGAAGGAGTTCAGGAAAATCCACTGCAAGGTAGTTTTAATAAGCAAGAATCGAAAGCAACGTCAAACGGTTATAAATTTGTTTGGGATTTTGGAACATCAAAAGCAAATGGTAAAATATCGAGTGTTTGTTTAACTAATGCCAAAGCGGGAGGTGGTTATTTTGGAACAAAGAGTGATGGTAAAACAAACCGTATAAAACTAGGT